>NZ_JBIUYA010000007.1:0-250405 GCF_044744285.1 Pseudomonas sp. NPDC087336
TTGCAGGACGATCCATCGACCGAACTCGGCCCATTGATCACCGCGCAACACCGCGACCGCGTCGCCGGTTTCGTCGAACGCGCCGTGGCGCAGCCACACATTCGTCTGATCACGGGCGGCAAGGCCGTGGAGGGCAACGGCTACTTCTTCGAACCCACCGTGTTGGCCGACGCCCAGCAGGACGACGAGATCGTGCGTCGCGAAGTGTTCGGGCCGGTGGTGTCGGTGACCCGATTCAGCGATGAAGCGCAGGTACTGGGCTGGGCCAACGATTCGGACTACGGCCTGGCGTCATCGGTATGGACCGCCGACGTCGGCCGCGCCCATCGCCTGTCGGCGCGCTTGCAGTACGGCTGCACCTGGGTCAACACGCACTTCATGCTGGTCAGCGAAATGCCCCATGGCGGGCAGAAGCTGTCGGGGTATGGCAAGGACATGTCGATGTATGGGCTGGA
The DNA here is from genome assembly GCF_044744285.1 of Pseudomonas sp. NPDC087336. Classification (NCBI taxonomy): domain Bacteria; kingdom Pseudomonadati; phylum Pseudomonadota; class Gammaproteobacteria; order Pseudomonadales; family Pseudomonadaceae; genus Pseudomonas; species Pseudomonas sp. NPDC087336. The sequence goes on from NZ_JBIUYA010000007.1 coordinate 456, forward strand.
GGATTACACCGTTGTTCGGCATGTGATGTTCAAGCATTAACCCCCCTTGCAGGAGCGAGCATGCTCGCTCCTGCAAACGATAGCGGCACACCCAATCCCCGTGCGTTACAAGGTTCTCTGGCTGTTGCCGATGCCCTTGGCAATGTCAATTCCCCAGTCCATCGCCGCTTCCATGTCCAGCATATGCGGTTTTGGATCGTGGTTTTCGTCAATGACCGAGCCATCCGGTCGGTAGACACCGATGAACATGCCCAACGAGCCGTCCTTCAGGATCTCGGCCGTGACCTTGATTTTGCATCCGTTCGAAAGCGTCTCCTTGTGCTCGATATGGCGCTCAGTCATTGCTGTTCTCCTCCCGCGGCTGGTTTCGACCTATCGGCAATGCTAGCTCAGCCGCCTCCCAAGCGCTGTTCGAGGCGACGGCGACCGCGCCCTGACAGCGGCGCAATGCCACCTATACTAGAGGCCACCTCCCCCCAAGGGGCTGCACTCCCAACAACAAAAAAGCAGAGGTGGAACATGGTCTGGCAGCAAATCTACGATCCGTTCAACAACCCGGTGCTTTCGACCCTCATGGCCGCCGTGCCGGTGGTGGTGATGCTGGCAGCCCTCGCGTTCTTCCATGTCAAGGCACATCTGGCGGCACTGCTTGCCCTGGCCTCGGCCCTGGTGATCGCGATTTTCGCCTTCGGCATGCCCGCCGGCATGGCCGGGTCGGCCGCGTTGTACGGCGCCGCCAACGGTTTGCTACCCATCGGCTGGATTGTGTTGAACATCATTTTCCTGCACCGGCTGACGACCGAGAACGGCTCTTTCAAAGTGCTGCAGGACTCTCTGGCGCGGATCACCGACGATCGCCGCCTGCAGCTGCTGCTGATCGCCTTTTGCTTCGGCGCCTTTTTCGAGGGCGCCGCGGGGTTCGGTACGCCGGTGGCGGTGACCGGGGCGATCCTCATCGGCCTGGGCTTTTCACCACTGGCCGCTTCGGGCCTGGCGCTGATCGCCAACACCGCACCCGTGGCTTTCGGGGCCCTGGGTACGCCGATCATCACCCTGGCCAAAGTCACCGGGCTCGATGAAATGGAGCTGTCGATGATGGTCGGTCGGCAACTGCCGTTCTTCTCGGTGATCGTGCCCTTCTGGTTGATCTGGGCCTTCGCCGGCTGGCGCAAGATGCTGGAAATCTGGCCGGCGATCCTGGTGACCGGCATCAGCTTTGCCGTTCCGCAGTTCATCGTGTCCAACTATCACGGACCGATGCTGGTGGACGTGATCGCCGCCCTCATCTCCATGGCCTGCCTGACGGGCTTCCTGAAGGTGTGGAAACCGGCCAGCGTGCATACCTCCGCCGCCTTGTCCGGGCGCGTCGACAACTCGGCCATCGCCGAAGAGCACGACGAAAAACCAGTCGCCAGCGCCACCTTTGCCAGCGACGCCAAGCCAGCGGTGATGCGCGCCTGGATGCCGTGGATCATCCTCACCGTCTTCGTTTTCGCCTGGGGCACCCAAGGCTTCAAGAACATGTTCGATACCCGCCCCGCGATCGATCCGGCCACCAGCACGGCCAAACTCGACCCCCAGGGTAAACCGCTGCGCGAAGCGAACCCGATTTTCGCCCCGATCCTGACTTTCACCACGATTCACCAGCAGATCGAAAAGGTTCCGCCCGTGGTGCCCGCGCCCAAAACCGAAGAAGCGATCTACAAGTTCACCTGGTTCACCAGCACCGGCACCGGCATCCTGCTGTCGGCGATCCTCGGTGGGCTGTTGATGGGCTACTCCATCCCGCAGCTGGTTCACCAGTACCTGCGCACGCTATGGGTGGTGCGCTACTCACTGATCACCATTACCGCGATGCTAGCCCTGGGCTTCCTGACCCGCTACTCGGGGCTGGACGCGACCATGGGCCTGGCGTTTGCCGCGACAGGGATTTTCTATCCGATGTTCGGCACCCTGCTGGGCTGGCTCGGCGTGGCCCTGACCGGCTCGGACACCGCCTCCAACGTGCTGTTCGGCGGCCTGCAAAAAGTGACCGCCGAGCAACTGGGGCTCAGCCCGGTGTTGATGGCGGCCGCCAACAGTTCCGGCGGGGTCATGGGCAAGATGGTCGACGCCCAGTCGATCGTAGTCGCCTCCACCGCCACCCGCTGGTACGGCCATGAAGGGGAAATCCTGCGCTATGTATTTTTCCACTCGATCGTCCTGGCGATCCTGGTCGGTGGCCTGGTGACCTTGCAAGCGTACGTCGCGCCGTTCAGTCATATGGTGGTGGGCGGCCATTGATTTCCCGGGCTTTCATGAACGGAGTATCGTAAAACGACTATGAATATTCTCTACGATGAACGCGTTGATGGCGCTCTGCCAGATGTCGACAAGGCCGCCTTGTTGCAGGCCTTGCGCACACAGCTGCCCGATCTGGAGATCTTGCACCAGCGCGAAGAACTCAAGCCATACGAATGCGACGGGCTGAGCGCCTACCGCACCACGCCGATGCTGGTGGTGCTGCCGCGCGAGATTGCCCAGGTTCAGGGCGTATTGCGCCTGTGCCATGAACGCCGGGTCCCGGTGGTCGCGCGAGGCGCCGGGACCGGCCTGTCCGGCGGCGCATTGCCCCTGGAAAAAGGCGTGCTGCTGGTGATGGCTCGCTTCAACCAGATTCTGCAGATCGACCCCGCCTCCCGTACCGCCAGGGTGCAGCCGGGGGTGCGCAACCTGGCGATTTCCCAGGCCGCCGCACCGTTCGGCCTGTACTACGCGCCAGACCCGTCATCGCAAATCGCCTGCTCGATTGGCGGTAATGTCGCCGAAAACGCCGGCGGCGTGCATTGCCTGAAATACGGCCTGACCGTGCACAACCTGCTGAAGGTCGACATCCTCACCGTCGACGGCGAACACCTGACCCTGGGCTCCGACGCCCTGGACTCTCCAGGCCTTGACCTGCTGGCCTTATTCACCGGCTCCGAAGGCATGCTTGGCGTGATTACCGAGGTCACGGTCAAGTTGCTGCCCAAGCCGCAGTCCGCCAAGGTGCTGCTGGCGGCGTTCGACTCTGTGGAAAAAGCCGGCCGCGCCGTGGGCGACATCATTGCCGCCGGCATCATCCCGGGCGGCCTGGAGATGATGGACAACCTGGCCATCCGCGCCGCCGAAGACTTTATCCACGCCGGTTACCCGGTGGAGGCCGAAGCCATCCTGCTGTGCGAACTCGACGGTGTCGAAGCCGACGTGCGTGACGATTGCGACCGCGTGCGCCAGGTACTGCAACAGGCCGGCGCCACTGAAGTGCGCCAGGCCAAGGATGAAGCAGAACGCGTGCGCTTCTGGGCCGGACGCAAGAACGCCTTTCCGGCGGTGGGCCGCCTGTCACCGGATTACTACTGCATGGACGGCACCATCCCGCGCCGTGAACTGCCGGGGGTGCTCAAGGCCATCGCCGAACTCTCGGCCGAGTACGGCCTGCGGGTGGCCAACGTGTTCCATGCCGGCGACGGCAACATGCACCCGCTGATCCTGTTCGATGCCAATACACCGGGTGAACTGGACCGCGCCGAAGCCCTGGGCGGCAAGATCCTCGAGCTGTGCGTGAAGGTCGGCGGCAGCATTACCGGTGAACACGGTGTAGGCCGGGAAAAAATCAATCAGATGTGTGCGCAGTTCAACAGCGATGAGCTGACCCTGTTCCATGCGGTCAAGGCGGCATTCGACCCCGGCGGCCTGCTCAATCCCGGCAAGAACATCCCGACCCTGCACCGCTGCGCCGAGTTTGGCGCCATGCATGTGCACGCCGGGCAATTGCCCTTCCCTGACCTGGAGCGTTTCTGATGCACCCACCTGCTGATCTCGATGACAGCGTTGCGCTGCTTGAGCAGGTCAACCAGGCGTTGGCCAACGCGACGCCCCTGCGCATTCAGGGCGCCAACAGCAAGGCGTTCCTTGGCCGCGTGACGGCGGGGGAAATACTCGATACACGAGCGCACCGGGGCATCGTGCGCTATGACCCGACAGAGCTTGTAATCACGGCGCGCTGCGGCACGCCACTGGCGGAACTGGCCAACGTGCTGGACGCCGCGCAGCAGATGTTGCCCTGTGAACCCCCGGCCTTCGGCGATGACGCCACCGTCGGCGGCATGATCGCTTGCGGGCTGTCCGGGCCGCGTCGGCCATGGTCGGGGTCGGTCAGGGATTTCGTGTTGGGCACGCGGGTGATCACCGGGTTAGGCAAGCATTTGCGCTTCGGTGGCAAGGTCATGAAGAACGTCGCCGGGTACGACCTGTCGCGCCTGATGGCCGGCAGTTACGGCACCCTGGGCCTGATCACCGAGGTTTCGCTCAAGGTCCTGCCCAAGCCCCGGCGGGCCCTGAGCATTAGCCTGCAGATGAGCGCCGAACATGCCCTGCTGCGCCTGGCGGAATGGGGCCAGCAACCGTTGCCGATCAGCGCCGCGTGTCATGACGGTGAGCGCCTGCACCTGCGGCTCGAGGGCGGAGAAGGTTCGGTGGCGGCGGCCCATGATCGCCTGGGCGGCGAGGTGCTCGACCCTTCGTATTGGGCCGATCTCAACGAACAGCGCCTGGCATTCTTCGACGAAGACCAGCCACTGTGGCGCCTGTCCGTGCCCCACAACACACCGCGCCTGTCCCTGCCCGGTCGGCAACTGATCGACTGGGGCGGCGCCCAGCGCTGGCTCAAGTCCGATGCCCAGGCCAGGTTCATTCGCCAGGTCGTCGCCGAGGCTGGCGGGCACGTCACCTGCTACAGCCACGGGCTCACGGATACGCCCTTCCAGCCGCTGCCCGACGCGCTGCTGCGCTACCACCAGAGCCTCAAGCAGCAACTCGACCCCCAGGGCATCTTCAACCCCGGACGCCTGTACGCGGAGTTATGAACCATGCAGACCACCTTGAGCGAACGCGCCCGCCGATTGCCCCGTGCCGAAGAAGCCGACAGCATCCTGCGCACCTGCGTGCACTGCGGTTTCTGCAACGCCACCTGCCCGACCTATCAATTGCTCGGCGATGAACTCGATGGCCCGCGCGGACGCATCTACCTGATCAAACAGGTACTGGAAGGCAACGAAGTCACGGAAAAGACCCAGCAGCACCTGGATCGCTGTCTGTCGTGCCGCAACTGCGAGACCACCTGCCCTTCGGGGGTCGATTACCACAACTTGCTGGACATCGGCCGGGCCGTGGTCGATGCGGCGGTGCCGCGTCCGATCGGCCAGCGCCTGTTGCGCGAGGGGCTGCGTACGCTGGTGCCGCATCCAGACCTGTTCAAGCACCTGGTCAACAGCGGCCAGACATTGCGCGCGCTGCTGCCCGGCACCCTGCAAAGCAAACTGCCGCGCAACCTCCCGGCACCCAAGCAGCGTCCCGCACCGCGCCATGCCCGGCAGGTGCTGATGCTCGAAGGTTGCGTGCAACCGGCACTGTCGCCCAATACCAACGTGGCCGCCGCCAGGGTATTGGACCGGCTGGGCATCAGCGTCATGCCGGCCCGCGAGGCCGGGTGTTGCGGCGCCGTGGATTATCACCTGGACGCCCAGGCCGCCGGCCTCGATCGCGCCCGGCACAACATCGACGCCTGGTGGCCGGGCATTGAACAAGGCGTCGAGGCCATCGTGCAAACCGCCAGCGGTTGCGGTGCCTTTATCAAGGATTACGGGCATCTGCTCGAACGCGACCCAGCCTATGCCGACAAAGCCAGGAGGGTCAGCTCACTGGCCCGGGACCTGGTGGAAGTGTTGCAGGGCGAACCGCTGGAACAGTTGGGCATCCACAACGCCCACCGCGTGGCGTTCCATTGCCCCTGCACCTTGCAGCACGCGCAAAAACTCGGTGGCGCGGTGGAAAAGCTGCTGATCCGCCTGGGATTCAATCTCACCACGGTTCCGGACAGCCATTTGTGCTGCGGTTCGGCGGGCACCTATTCGCTGACCCAACCGGAACTGGCCCGGCAACTGCGCGACAACAAGATGAATGCCCTGGAAAGCGGCTACCCTGAAGTCATCGTCACCGCCAACATCGGCTGTCAGTCGCACCTCGACGGTGCGGGCAGAACCCCCGTGCGGCACTGGATCGAACTGGTCGAAGACGCCCTGTCCCAATAGCGCCCAATGGAGAACGCCATGAACCATAAAGCCGTCCTGAGCCAGGCTGAAGTCAGTCAGATACTCGCTGCCGCGCGCACCGAGGCCCAGGCCAACCAATGGCCGGTGACCATTGTCGTAGTCGATGACGGCGGCCATCCCCTGGCCCTCGAACGCCTCGATGGCGCGTCGCCCATCAGTGCCTACATCGCCATTGAAAAAGCCCGCACCTCGGCCTTGGGCCGTCGTGAATCCAAAGGCTATGAAGAGATGGTCAATGGCGGGCGTACGGCCTTTCTGTCGGCCCCACTGCTGACCTCCCTCGAAGGCGGGGTGCCGATCACGGTCGACGGCCAGGTGATCGGCGCGGTCGGGGTGTCCGGGGTCAAGGCCGAACAGGATGCACAAGTGGCGAAAGCCGGGGCGCAGTGCCTGTAATGATATTTGGAAGAGGAAGCGCCTTATGACCCGCCTCACCGCAAAAGACTTTTCCCCACAATTGCTGGAACTCTATGACTACTACGCCCATGGCCTGATCAACCGACGCGAGTTTCTCGACCGCGCCGCGCTGTTCACCCTGGGTGGCTTGACCGCCAGCGCGCTGCTGGCGTCCCTGAGCCCGGACTACGCCCTCGCCGAACAGGTCGAATTCACCGACCCGGACATCATCGCCGAGTACGTCACCTACCCCTCACCCAAGGGCAACGGGCAGGTGCGTGCCTATCTGGTGCGTCCGGCAAAAGCCGCCGGCAAGGTCGCGGCGGTGGTGGTTGTACATGAAAACCGTGGACTCAACCCTTATATCGAAGACGTCGCGCGGCGCCTGGCCAAGGCCGGTTTCATCGCCCTTGCCCCCGATGGCCTGAGCTCGGTCGGCGGCTACCCCGGCAACGACGACAAGGGCCGTGCGCTGCAGGAAAAGGTCGACCCGCAAAAGCTCATGAACGACTTCTTTGCCGCCGTCGAGTGGATGATGAAGCACCCCGACGCCAGTGGAAAAGTCGGCATCACCGGTTTCTGTTATGGCGGTGGCGTCACCAACGCGGCAGCCGTGGCTTACCCGGAACTGGGCGCCGCCGTGTCGTTCTACGGCCGGCAACCGGACGCCAAGGACGTGCCCCGGATCAAGGCGCCGGTGATGCTGCACTTCGGTGAACTGGATACGCGAATCAACGAAGGCTGGCCCGCCTATGAGCAGGCGCTGAAGGCCGGCGGCAAGACCTATGAAGCCTATATCTATCCCGGCGCCAACCATGGCTTTCACAACGACTCCACGCCGCGTTATGACGAGGCGGCGGCGAAGCTGGCGTGGGAGAGGACGCTGGGGTGGTTTCGTAAATATCTGGTTTGATTGAGGGCCGTCCTGTGCACCTCCTTTTAGGTTTGGAGGCTTTTGGATTGGGTGTATATCCGTTGCTGCGGTAACGGCCACCTATGGTTTCGCTCTTACAGCGAGTCACTTGGAAAAGCCCCAAGTAACCAAGGGCTCTTGCCCCTGGCGCTCGGTGCCGAGCCTAAGCGAGGCTCCGAGTGGTGGGGCAAAGCCTTTTGGTTCCTTTTTGGCGTTTGAAAAAGGGACTCGCCGTAAGGGCGAAACCATAAGTGGCCGTTACCGCAGGAATGGATATGTACACCCCAAGTTTTTAAACACAACCCCCTGCACACCGTCCCCGCAGGAGCGGTGTACAGCCCAGCCGCCGGGACCTACTTCGGCTGCGGCACCACCCGTAGATACGGTTTCAGGGTCTTGAACCCATCCGGATACTTCTTCCTCGCATCCTCATCGGAAACCGACGTCGGAATGATCACGTCCTCCCCCGGACGCCAGTTCACCGGCGTGGCGACGGTGTGCTTGGCGTTCAGTTGCAGCGAGTCGAGCAGGCGCAGCACCTCGTCAAAATTACGCCCGGCGCTCATCGGGTAGATCAGCATCGCCTTGACCTTCTTGTCCGGGCCGATGATGAACACCGAACGCACCGTGGCGTTGTCCACGGCGGTGCGCTGGCCGCCGCTGGCATTGGGGTGAATCATGTCGTAGAGCTTGGCCACCACCAGGTTGTCGTCACCGATCATCGGATAGTTGACCGCATGGCCCTGGGTTTCCTCGATGTCGCCGACCCAGGCGCGGTGGTCGCTGACCGGGTCGATGCTCAAGCCGACGATCTTGGTGTTGCGCTTGTCGAACTCGGGCTTCAATCGGGCCATGTAGCCAAGCTCGGTGGTGCAGACTGGGGTGAAGTCTTTCGGGTGCGAGAACAGGATGGCCCATTTGTCGCCGATCCATTCATGGAAGTGGATCGGCCCTTCGGTACTGTCGGCGGTGAAATCCGGTGCCTCATCGCCAATGCGGATAGTCATGTTCGATCTCCTTTTGTGTAATGGTCGGGGATGTCTTGCATGCTCAGTTTTTTCGAACCTCAATCAGTGTAGTCAGGAACCTGCCTGGCAAAACTTGCGTTAACGTCAATCCACCAAGGCGATCAACTGATGACGCTGCGCATCGGTGAGCATCGGGCCGAAACCGGCGCTGGCGTTTTCCGTCATGTAGCGCGGGTTGCCGGTGCCGGGGATGACGCAGGTCACCGCCGAATGCGACAACAGGAACTTGAGGGCCAGGGGCGGCCAGCTCTTGATCCCGACTTGGGCGGCCCAGCCGGGCAACGGTTTACCCTTCAACCGCGCGATCAAGTTACCGCCGCCGAACGGCCGGTTGCAGATCACCGCCACGCCGCGGTCGCGACACAGTGGCAGGATGCGTTTCTCCACGCCGCGGTCATCCAGCGCATAGTTGATCTGCAGGAAGTCCAGTGGCTCGGCCTTGAGCACTGCCTCCACTTCGTCATAGGCCGACGCGGTGTAATGGGTGATGCCGATGTAGCGAATGCGCCCTTCTTCCTTCCACTGGCGCAGGGTCGGCAGGTGGGTTTGCCAGTCCAGCAGGTTGTGGATCTGCATCAGGTCGATGCGGTCGGTCTGCAGCAGACTGAACGATTGTTCCATCTGCGCAATGCCTTCCTCGCGGCCACGGGTCCACACCTTGGTTGCCAGGAATGCCGGTGATCGTGGCTCGTGAATCGACAACAGCTCACCGGTGGTCTGCTCGGCGCGGCCGTACATGGGCGAGCTGTCGATGACCTTGCCGCCCTTGTCGAACAACGCGTCAAGCACGGCGGGCAAGCTGCGGTACGCAGGATCAGAAGGCGCCACATCGAAGCCGCGATAGGTGCCCAGGCCGACAGCGGGCAAAGGCTCTTTGCTGGAAGGAATGACGCGGGTCATCATGGTCTTGCCTCCTGTTCCCGCCGCTGGCGAGGTTTGCGCACCGCTCGGGCCGAGCGTGAAGACCGCCGAAGCGGCGGCAGCCAGCGTGAGTATTTGCCTGCGGGTCAAACCTTGCGCATGGCTCATGACGTTTCCCTCACCGGTGGCCCGGCTCCTGTGGTCCAGCTTCGGCCATTCGCGCCTGGCGCCTGGCCAGCCACAGGCACAACCCGCCCCACACTCCCGCCACCGGCACGACCGCCAGCGCGACCAGGCCGAAGCCTGCGCCCAGGGCCGTCAAACCGGCCGACAACCAACCGCTGGCAGCGTCACCGCCACGATAGACCAGGGTTTCGATCACATTCTTGGCCTTGTACTTCTCTTCACGGCTGACCACCGTCCACAGCACCTCACGCGCCGGCCGCACAATGGCGAACTCCACTGCGCGGCGCAGCCCCTGGGCCAGTGCCACGCTGGCCGGCACCGGCGCCAGTGCCATGGCGCAAAACGCCACGATTGTCGCCAGGGGCAACGCCAGCAGCGCGCCGCCGATGCCCAGCAGACGAATCAACGGCGCCGTCAGCAGCAACTGACAGATCAAGGTCAGCGCCGACACCAGCAAATCGACCATGGCGAAAAATTGCGTCCTGCTGCCTACATCAGCGTAGCTGCCAGCGACGATCCGTCCCTGCTCGAAATACAACAAAGTCGCGGCGCTGGTGTGCAGCAGCATGAAGGCCACCAACCCCAATAGATAAGGCGAGTGCAGGATCAGCGTGATCCCGGCGAGCATGCTGCCACCCAGACGCCGTTCGTCCAATAATCGGTTTCCCTGCTGCGATTGCGTCTTCGCCAGCAGCCCCCGATAGCAACGTACGGCCAGTTCCAGCAACAGCGCCGCACCGACGGTCAACGCCAGCGGACCCAGACGAGTGGCCATGGTCGCCGCCAGCAAGGGCCCGATGAAGGTGCCCAGGGTACCGCCAGCCGCGATGCAGCCGAACAGCCGGCGCCCTTGCTCGCTGGAGAAGCGGTCGACCAGCACGCTCCAGAAAATCGAGACGATGAACAGGTTGTAGAGGCTGATCCAGACAAAAAACACCCGCCCGACCGTCACCGGCGCGACGTGGTTGCCGATCAACAGGCCAAACACCAGCATCGACACGGCAATCACTCGGTAGATCAACGGCACGAAGCGGGTGGCCGGCAGCCGCGACGCCAGGGCGCCGAACACCGGCACCATCAGCAACATCACCACGAAGGTGGCGGTGAACAGCCATTGCAACTGGTCGACACCCCCTTCAAGGCCCAGGGCATCGCGCAACGGTCGTACCAGGTAATAGCTGGCCAGCACGCAGAAATGGAACGCAAAACCCAGGGCCAGGGCCGCTCTTTCCTCAGGCAACACGTTGAGCCACTTGAGCGCGATGGGCATCGGTGCCCTCCTTTGCCGCCAGCTACACTTTGACGGCACCCCGGAGCCGTCAATGTCGCCCACTAACGTTAGCCGAATGTCCCGTACCCTGGTGTTACTCGTCGTCATCGCCGCTGCGCTGTACCTGGCGCTCTGCGCGGCCCTGTTCGTGTTTCAGCGCGCGCTCATCTACTTCCCGCAGCCCCGCGCGGTCGACGCGCCCGGGACCTTGCTGATGTTGCCCGTGGACGAAGCCCAGGTGCTGGTGTCGGTGCGCCCGCATGCCGGCCCCAAGGCGCTGATTTATTTCGGCGGCAATGCCGAGGACGTTTCGCGCAGCCTGCCGGAGTTCGACCGGGCCTTCCCCGACCATGCCCTGTACCTGCTGCATTACCGTGGCTACGGTGGCAGCAGCGGTTCCCCCTCCGAAGAAGCGCTTGCCCGCGATGCCATGACCTTGTTCGACAAGGTCTACGCCGATCACCCGCAAATAGCCGTGGTCGGGCGCAGCCTGGGCTCGGGGGTTGCGGTGCGCCTGGCCAGTTATCGGCCGGCAACGAGACTGCTGCTGGTCACGCCGTACAACAGCCTGGAGGAACTGGCGGAGCACCAGTTCCGCTGGCTACCGGTACGATGGCTGCTCAAGGATAAATTCGAATCCTGGCGCTACGCCGAGCACATCACGGTGCCGACGCGCCTGATCGCCGCTGAGCACGACGAAGTGATTCCAGGTGCAAGCACCCGTCGGCTCTACAGCCATTTCCCCCCGGGCGTGGCGACGCTGCAGGTGATCCCGGGCACCGGGCACAACTCGATCGGCAACAGCCCCGAATACCTCAAGGCGCTGGAGGATGGCCTGTTGTAGGAGCGAGCTCGCTCGCGAAAAACCCGAGAGCGCCGCGGTGCGTCAGGCTTCCCGCGTCATCGTTGACCTCCATCGCGAGCAAGCTCGCTCCTACCGTTCTGCATCTGCGCCTTCAGAAACCCCATCAACTCCGCCGCTGCCGGCGACAGGCTATGACCCTTGCGGCACAAGATGCCGATCTGGCGTTCCACCCGGGGCTCGGCCAAAGGCAAGAACACAAGCTGTTCATTGCCCTTGGGAAAAGCCAGGGACGGCAGCGTGGTAATGCCGATGCCCTCTTCGAGCATCGCGATCAGCGAAATCATGTTGGAGACGAACAGCAGGCTGCTGTCGAGCAAGCCCGCCGCGTCGGTTCCCGCCAGCAGCCGCGAGGTGCCGTTGCGCACCAGCGGGTAGGCTTGCAGGCTCGACCAATGCAGCGCCCCGCCGTTGGCCACCAGCGGATGATCATGCCGACAGACCACCCCGACCCGGTCACTCAGGATCGGCACGAACTCGATGTTGTCATCCGCCACCCACACGCTGCTGATGGCAAAGTCCACCTGCCCCTGGACCAATAGCTGCTGCACGCTGTCGGCGGTGCCGTCCTGGATGCTGATCTGCATTTTCGGGTGCTCGCTCACGAACCGTGCGAGCAGGTTCGGCAACAAGCGGCTGGCCACCGACGGCACCGTGGCAATGCTCACCTGGCCGATTTCGTGCCGCGCCAGCAGGCTCACTTCCCGGGCGATGCGATCGTGATGGGTGAGCAAATCCTGGAACAGCGGCAGGCAGTGCGCGCCAAACGGCGTCAGCTCGGTTTTACCGCCCTTCTCGAACAGTGGCTGGCCGAGCTTCTGTTCCAGTTCGCGCACCGCCAACGACAACGCCGGTTGCGTGCGATACGCCTGCCTGGCCGCGCCGTGGAAGCTTTTGAGCTGCGCGACGAGCACGAAATAACGCAGTTGAGTGATTTTCAGCTCGGGCAGCACGGTTAGTTTTCCTTATCATTTCATATTTATTATTAATTTTAATTTGCAGAGTAATACTCTCAAGATGGGACCAACGCAATCGGAGGTTCCCATGGCACTGCAACCCTACAAAAATTTCATTGGCGGCAACTGGTGCGAAGGCCAGGGTTTTATCGCCAACCACAGTCCTTCGGATGTCGAGGACCTGATCGGTCACTACCACCAGGCCAGCGCCGAACAGACCCTGGATGCCATCGCCGCCGCCCGTGATGCCCAGCCACAATGGGCGGCCAGCGGCCTTGAACAACGCCAGCAGATCCTGATGGCCATCGGCGACGAGCTGATGACGCGCAAGCAGGAGCTCGGCGAACTGCTCTCGCGCGAAGAGGGCAAGCCGCTGGCCGAGGGCATCGGTGAAGTCCATCGCAGCGCGCAATTCTTCCACTACTACGCCGCCGAAGTGTTGCGCCAGATGGGCGAGACGGCCGCCTCGGTACGCCCCGGGATCGAGATCGAAGTCCAGCGCGAACCGGTGGGCGTGGTCGGCATCATCACCCCGTGGAACTTCCCGATGGCCACCGCCGCGTGGAAGATCGCCCCGGCCCTGGCCTTCGGTAACGCCGTGGTGTTCAAGCCGGCCAACCTGGTGCCTGCCAGCGCCTGGGCCCTGACCGAGATCATCAGCCGCCAACCCTTGCCCGCCGGCACCTTCAACCTGGTGATGGGCAGCGGCAGTGTGGTGGGCGAAAGCCTGATCCAGTCGGCCGATATCGATGCATTGACATTCACTGGCTCCCTGCAGACCGGCCGCCGCGTCGCGGTGGCCACCGCCGGCAACCTGGTGCGCTGCCAACTGGAGATGGGCAGCAAGAACGCCCTGGTTGTGCTGGATGATGCCGACCTGGACATCGCCGTCGAATGCGCCTTGAACGGTGCCTTTTTCGGCACCGGGCAAAAGTGCACCGCCTCTTCGCGCCTGATCGTCTGCGATGGTATCCATGACCGGTTTGTCGAGGCATTGGTCGCACGCATGCGCCAACTGAAGGTCGGCCATGCCCTTGAACAAGGGGTGCACATCGGCCCCGTTGCCGAAGCCCGACAACTGCAACAGAACCTTGATTACCTGCGCCTGGCCAAGGAAGACGGCGCGACCCTGGTCGAAGGCGGCGAGCTGCTCGCCCTGGAACCGGCCGGGCACTACATGCGCCCCGCGCTGTTCACCCATACCACCAACCAGATGCGCATCAACCGCGAAGAAGTGTTCGGACCGATTGCCTGCGTGATCCGGGTGAGTGACTACGATCAGGCCCTGGCCGTATTGAACGACACCGAATACGGCCTGACCGCCGGGATCATCACCCAGTCGCTGCGTTATGCCAGCGATTTCAAACGCCGCGCCCGCACCGGTTGCGTGATGGTCAACCTGCCCACCGCCGGCACCGATTACCACGTGCCGTTCGGCGGCCGCAAAGCCTCCAGCTTCGGTCCGCGCGAGCAAGGGCAATACGCCCGCGAGTTCTACACCGTGGTCAAGACCACCTACGTGCGACCTTGAACGGGAGATCACCATGCACGATTTATTGATGATCGATGGCCTGCAATATTCCAACTGGAGCGAAGACATCTTCCGCCAGATGCAGGCCGGCGGCCTGAGCGCGGTCCACGCCACCATTGCCTACCACGAGAATGCCCGGGAAACGCTGTCGCGCATCGGCGAATGGAACCGCCGCTTCGAAACCTGGCCGCAACTGATCCGTCCGGTTCGTGAGGCCTCGGACATTCGCCTGGCGCATCAGGAGGGCCGCGTCGGGATTTTCTTCGGCTTCCAGAACTGCTCGCCCATCGAAGACGACATCAGCCTGGTCGAGGTCTTCCGCCAGCTCGGCGTATTGATCATGCAACTGACCTATAACAACCAGAGCCTGCTGGCCAGCGGCTGTTACGAGAACGAAGACAACGGCATCAGCCGCTTCGGCCGCCAGGTCATCGCCGAGATGAACCGCGTCGGCATGCTCATCGACATGTCCCACAGCGCCGAGCGCAGCACCCTTGAAGCCATTGAGCTGTCGAGCCGGCCGGTGATCATCTCCCACGCCAACCCGTCGAGTTTCCACGCCGCCAAACGCAACAAGTCCGATGCCGTGCTGCGCGCGATTGCCGAGTCCGGCGGCCTGCTCGGTTTCAGCACCTACCCGTTCCACCTCAAGGGTGCGTCGGGCTGCAGCCTGGAATCGTTCTGCGACATGGTCGCCAGCACGGCCGAACTGATGGGCGTGGAGCATATCGGCATCGGCACCGACCTGTGCCAGCAGCAACCCCTGCAAGTGCTCGAATGGATGCGCAACGGGCGCTGGAGCAAAGACAAGGACTATGGCGAAGGCTCAAAGGACAACGCCCACTGGCCATCACCGCTGCAATGGTTCCGCGACAGCCGCGATTTCCCGATCATCGCCCAGGGCCTGCGCGACCGAGGCTTCGCCGAGGACGAGGTACGCAACATCATGGGACTCAACTGGTTGCGCCTGCTGGAAAGCGCGACCACCGCGCACAACTGACCCTTGACCTACTGACCCTGGTTTCACACCGTGAGGACAGCACAGCATGAAAAATAACAACAATAGCCTCCCGTTCATCCCCCAAACCGGCGATGCACAGCCCCAGGCGCGTATTTTGGAGGCATCATGAAAACATCCGACACCCTGCAGGGCGACGTCCAGCCACTGGACCTTGCGCCGCCGAAAACAAACATCGACTGGCCACTGTTCCTGATCAGTGGCGGCTTCCTCGGCGCCTTCCTGATCGCAGCCCTGGTCAACATCGACGGTGTGTCGCTACTGGTGAACACGCTGTTCGCCTGGTCGACGAAGTTCTTTGGCTTGTACTGGCAGATCCTGATGCTCGCGACCTTCGCCATGAGCCTGTTCATCTGCTTCAGCAAGTGCGGTCGCGTCAGGCTCGGCGGCGTCGACCGACGTCCCGATACCAGCACCTTCAACTGGATCGCGGTGATCATGTGCGCCCTGCTCGCCGGTGGGGGTGCCTTCTGGGCGGCGGCGGAACCGATGATGCACTTTGCCAGCCCGCCACCGCTGTTCGCCGGCATGCAACCGCATACCGAAGCGGCAGGCCACGCCGCGCTCGCGCAATCGTTCGTGCACTGGGGCTTCCTCGCCTGGGCGGTATTGGGCAGCTTGCTGGCCATTGTGCTGATGCACTTGCACTACGACAAAGGCTTGCCACTGGCACCGCGTACCTTGCTCTATCCACTGTTCGGTGAACGTGCACTCAAGGGGCCGATTGGTACCCTGGCCGACGCCACGTCGATTATTGCCGTGGTCGCCGGCACCATCGGCCCGATCGGTTTCCTCGGCCTGCAGATCAGCAGCGCGTTGCATTCGGTGTGGGGCATTCCCAACGACCTGATGGTGCAGTCCATCACCATCGTGCTGGTCACGGTGATGTACACCATCTCCTGCCTGGTCGGGCTCGAGGGCATCCGCTTCGTCAGCGGGATCAACGTCTGGCTGATGATTGGCCTGGCGGTGTTCATGGTACTGCTGGGGCCCACCGCGTTCATCCTCGGCGGTTTCCCCACGGCGTTTGCCTTGCACATTGAACAGTTCATCCCGATGACCCTGTTCCGTGCCGACCCGAAATGGCTGGACTGGTGGACGGTGTTCTACTGGGGCTGGTTCATTGGCTACGCGCCGATGGTGGCGCTGTACGTGGCGAAGATTTCCCGGGGCCGGACCATCCGTGAAGTGATCATGACCCTGTCGATCATCGCCCCGTTGGTGACCATGTTCTGGTTCACCATTGTCGGTGGCGCCGGCATCGGCATGGAATTGCAAACCCCGGGCATCGTCACCGCCCACGGCGCGCAACCGGAAGACCTGCTGCTGGGCGTGACCCAGAACCTGCCCTTGGGTGGATTGATCTCGGCGCTGTTCCTGTTCCTGAGCTTCATTTCGGTAGCCACCAATGGCGATGCCATGGCCTTCACCGTGGCGATGGCGATGTCCGCGAATGACAAGCCCAAGGCATGGCTGCGCGCCTTCTGGGCGATCGGCATGGGCCTGGCCGCCGTGGTGCTGATCACCATCGGCTCGGGTGGGGTCACGGCGCTGCAATCCTTTATCGTCATCACTGCCGTACCGGTTTCGCTGCTGATCCTGCCGTCGCTCTGGGATGCATTGCGCATCGCCCGGCAGATGGCTCGGGAACAGGCAGTCTGATAATGAACAGTCCAGGAATCGCAATGATGTCGCACACCGACACAGACACCTCTTCGGCCTTGCGCCCCGCCGCCCGGGTCATGGACCTGGAACGGCTGGGCAGTCACTTCCAGAGCCGCCTGAGTTTCGTGCGCAGCAGCATGCGCAAGATGATGAACGAGCAATGGCGTATCGAGCGCACTCGCTTCGATCTCGACGCCGAGGGCTTCGGCACGGCGATCTATCGGATCGACACCGCCAGTGCCCACTATCACTGCGTGATTTTCTCGATGTACCTGCCGCCGGAAAAACGCAGTGACCGGGTCATCGCCGATCAGTGGGACGTCAGCTTCGTGCTGCTGGCCGGCGATGTCGACGAGCCGCAACTGGCCGACTTGCGGCGCAACGTGCCGTTGCAGGAAGCCGGACGTTTCGATGCGCGGGTGCTGGTGCTGTCACGGGCCAACCGCAGCCTGCGCAACTTCGAGCGCTTCCTCGGGGCGCTGGCGGAAGGTTGCCAGCCAGACCCACGGCAATTGGCCGAGGTCGGCTACCTGTATCGCACCACCGCCGTGTACGGCAACGGCAAGTTCGGCATCGCCGACTTCAGTTGCCTGCAAGGCAATGCCGACTTCACCCAACCGTTCAGCGCACAGATGTTCACCGTGTACCTGCTGCGACATTTCAGCATCGAGCAGATCGAGCACATGGCCCGGGCGCGCAATCCGCAACGGGCGGTCGGGCTGGACATCGAGCTGCAACGCTACCTGGGGGTCGGCAACTCCACGGGGCTGGGCATGGCGCCGTTCCTGGTCAATCACCCGCAACTGGTGGACCAGTGGGTGTTTGCCCGTGAAACCGCACTGGCGAAGGTGGTGGATCAACCGGCTGACGTGCCCCGCGCGCAGCGTTTCCAGGCACTGTTGCAGCGGGCTCGGCAGCACCTGCAACAAACCAGCACCGAGGACCAACGGCAAAGTGCAATCGACCAACAGACCCTGGCCGATCTGGATCAACTAAGCCAGTGGTTCGCCTGCCAACCCGTCAGCGCCGATCTGTGGTCACGGCTGCAGGGTTGGGCCGAACTGAACGCCGGCTTCGGCTGCCAGGAACTGCTGGTCAGCCTGCTGCTGGAGCTGTACCCCGAACAGGTCGATCCGCTGGCCGAGCAGATGTCGGTCAACGAGGGCTTTCGCCTGAACGCCGAGATGCCGCTGGACGCGCTGTGCAACCTGATCGAGACCCGCTACCGCTGGGCGCTCGACTACGACCTTGGCGATGCCGGGGCCAATCACTTCTTCTGGTATCGCTCGGCGGAAAAGGAAGAACCGCGCCTGGGGGAACGCGCCATGGAACCTGGCGCGGAAAAGGAAATGCAGCTGGGCATCGCCCACAACCTCCAGCGTTGCCACCGCGCCTTGCTGGCCTACCGCGAACGACATCCACAGCAATTGACCGCGCATTTCCTGCTCGCCCAGCCGTCGTTCAAAGGCACCGTGTGCCGGTTGCAGGGCATGGCCCGTTGCGCCTTCGGGGAAATTCGCGCCAACCTGATGGACCGCAACATGCTGCCGATCCACCTGCTGCGCTGCAAACTGGCGTTCTTCGGCGCCGGCAAGTTCGACCCCAAGTCCAGTCGTTGGGTGCGCATCACCCTGTTCCAGGGGGCTCCGCTGGTCAGTGAGATTGGCCAGCCTTTCGCCGATGACTGGAATTTCGCCGTGATGCCGACACTGCCCACCGCTGCCGGAGAACACTGATATGCGCGTCTCGCTCAATGAAATCCAGGTGATCTGCCGCAAGGCCTTCGAGGGCATCGGCTTCGCCCCCGGTGACTGCGACGACGCCGCCGAGATGATCGCGCGCCTGCAATTGCAAGGCCTCGATGGCATCGGCGCGTTGAAAAAGGCCTTGGCCTTCCTCCACGACGAAGTCGATCGCCCGATCGAAACCTGCTACGAAGACGCCGCGCAGTTGACCCTCGATGCCCACGGCCAAAGTGTCTTGCGCTGCGCCGCCCAGGCGGTCGAGCTGGGTGTGGGCAAGGCCTTGCGTGGCGGCAGCGCGTTGATCCGCATTCGTCATTGTCACAACCGCATTTTGCTGCTCGGGTACTTGGCACGCTGTGCCCCGCAGGCACTGAATTTTTGTGTCTACTGGCGCGATGCGCGCCAGGAAACGGTTGCCACGTTCAGTGCTGGGCAAACCTGCCCGACCCTGCGGGTGTATGACCTGCCGCAACCGGCGCAGAGCGATGAACAAAGCATCAATGTGCTGATCTCCCGGCACTTCACGCTGCTGCCGCGACTCAGTGCCGAGGATGCCGAACCTGCCACCCACCCGCAGCCCGCTGAGGGGCTGGTCGTCGACGACGAGGTCTGGGCCCGCTTGAAAAAACTGGGCGAGCGGGTGCTGGTGGAAAGCACCGAGGAGTCGCGTCGGCGCGGTGCCGGCGAAAGCAGCGATGCCCAATAGAACCTTGCAATGCATCAGGAATAAATGAATGAAACACGCGATCAAAACTGACCTTTTCGCCTCGCGCGCGCCGCTGGAATGGGCGGTGGTCGGCAACGGCACACTGTACACCGCGCAGATCCCCATCGACCGCGAAGGCCAGGTCGTCAGTGGGGGTATCGAGGCGCAAACCCGGCAGACCCTGGACAATCTGCGTCATACCCTGCAAGCCGCCGGCAGCACCCTGGACGCGGTCACCCAGGTGCTGATCTATGTCACCGACCGCAGCTACCTGGCGACGGTGAACGCGGTCTATGGCGAGTATTTCCAGGCGCCCTACCCCAACCGCGCGGCCATCGTCGTGGCGGGGTTGGCTCGGGAGGAGATGTTGGTGGAGCTGGTGGTGTACGCCTGCCTCTGACCTGTAGGAGACCGGCTTACCAGCGATGACGGCCTGACCGCCGACCAGGCCCCTGCAGATGTACCCAATCCAAACTGTAGGAGCTGGCTTGCCAGCGAAGGCGGTCGGACAGCCGACCCATCTCTCGTGGCTGTACCCGATCAACTGTGGGAGCTGGCCTGCCAGCGATGGCGCCCGAAAGATCAACGCAATACTCGATGACGCCTTCGCCGTCCAGGGTCGCTCACGGCCCGCCCCCATACCCTTCGTCGGACGCACGATCCGGCAAGCAAAACGCCTCTGCGCCGCCTTGAACCTTGTCTCAAGACGCCAGTCTTAGACGGGCATTTTTCCTCCTCCCAATCGTTGTCATCTCATCAGAGCTGTCTGCACCATGCGCCCTACCGCCCTCGCCTTGCGCTTCACTTCGCTGTGCCTGTTGACCTCGCTGCCCCTGATTCCCACCCCCGCCCATGCTGGCGCGGAGCGACAATTGGTGGACGCCATCAACGATTACCGAGCCCACCCGCAAGACTGCGCACGGCGTCCCGCCCAACGCTTGTCGCCGCTGGCCCTGAAGTCGAGCCTGGCTTTGCCGATCGGCTACGGTGGCGGCTTGCGCGACCGCTTGAAAGCGTCCGGGTACCAGGCCGTGGCGGTGCGTTCCATCCGCGTGGTGGGTGCGCGAGATGCCGAAGAGGCGTTCGAGATGCTGCAGAGTGACCATTGCGCCGCCTTGCTGGACAACCAGTACGCCGCGGCGTCAGTCGCAGTCGCGGGGAATGGCAAGTGGTGCTGGCGCGACCCGTGCTGGACAATCAGGTAAGCGATCCGCGCAGTGTCGGCAAAACCTTGCTCGCCCAGATCAACGCCGCCCGGGCCAAACCGCGCCTGTGCGGTCGCCAACGCTTCGCCGCCGCGCGGCCCCTGGCCTGGAACGCCAGCCTCGGCGCTGCGGCGCAAGGGCACAGCAAAGCCATGGCCTATGGCAATTACTTCGCCCACCGCGACCCCGATGGCGACATGCCCGCCGACCGCGCGCGCGCCGCGGGTTTCCGTGGCCGGCAGATCGGCGAAAACATCGCCGCCGGCCAAGGCTCACCGAACAAGGCCATGGCCGGCTGGCTGGCCAGCCCCGGGCATTGCGCCAACCTGATGAACCCGATGTTCACCCAGGTGGGTGCGGCCTATGCGACGGACGCACGCAGTGATCAAGGGGTCTACTGGACGATGGTGTTCGGCGCGCAATGACCGCTGCACCGGGCATCGTCGCGATGCCGGGTACTTGCGCAAGCCGTTACTTCACCAGCCGGGTTTCCCGGGACGGCCGGTAACCGAAATAGGCGCTGTAGCACTTACTGAAGTGGCTCGGTGAAACGAAACCGCAGGCCACCGAGACTTCAACGATGGTCAGCGTGGTGTGCTGCAGCAATCGACGCGCTTCGGTGATGCGCAGGTCCATGTAGTAGCGCTGGGGTGTCGTGCCCAACTGCTCCTTGAACAGGCGCTCGATCTGCCGGCGAGACCTCCCGGCATACAGACAGAGCGCCTCCATCTCCAGCGGCTCTTCCAGATTGGCGTCCATCAGGTTGACCACCTCCCTCAGCGGGCCACTGACGGACACATTCAAGGAGGGTTTGATGCGCCGGAATCGGGACGCTTCGAACGCCAGGATATCTTCGATACCGTCAGTCAACGCCTTGTCATGCAAACCCCTGATCCACTCCAGGGCCATGTAGAAAGTGCCCGTTGGGCTGGACGCTGTCAGGCGGTCGCGATCCACCACATAGGCCTCGCTGGTGACCTGGGTGAGCCTGGCGATTTCCGCCAGCGCCGGACGATGCTCCGGGTGTATGGCGCAGCGATAGCCGTCCAGCAATCCGGCTTGCCCGAGAAACCAGGCGCCATTCCATACGCCGGCCAGCGTAACGCCCTGTTCGGCCGCGCCGCGCAACAGGCAGGTCAACCCCTCGTCGGCCTTGAGGGCCGTGCGGTAGCCACCGCAGACAACCAACAGATCCAGCGTTTGTATTTCCACCGGGTCAAGGCGCGCATCGGGTCGAATCACCAACCCCAGATCGCTGATGACTTCCCCTTCGGACAAACCGAAGGTTTTCGTGGAAAACAGCTCGGGCCGCAGCAGGTTGGCGGTGACGATGGTATCGAGCGCCTGGGTAAAGGCCGGCAACGAAAAATGCTCCAGCAGCAGGAAGCCGGCCCGAGCCCGCACGGACTGGCCTTCATGGTCTTTGAGGTAGCGAAGGTTTTTGCCCTTCATGGCACCGCTGAACTGACGTCGCTCTACCAACGTTCGCCTCGCCTTTCGTGTTGAACAAGATGTGATATTTCCCGCATCGATAGCCGTCTCTCGCGGCGGCTATCGATGCGCGCTCTGTTTACGCCAGTTGCACCCCATGAGCAAGCGCAAGGGGTTTATTTGGGAACTGGATTGGGGGGATATCCATTGCTGCGGTAACGGCCACTAATGGTTTCGCCCTTACGGCGACTCACTTTTGGATGAGCCCGCAAGTAAGCAAAAGGCTCTTGCCCCACCACTCGGTGCCTCGCTTAGGCTCGGCACGCCATAACGAAGTCCATCGTAGTTTAACGGGGCCCCCAAATCCAAAGCCAAAGCGAGGCGGCCTGACAGCCGACCTGATTTCAAGTGAACACGTGATCGTTCCCACGCTCTGCGTGGGAATGCATCCTGTGACGCTCCGCGTCACCGTTGCGCAGGGCTCACGTCATGCGTCGACAGCGGAACGCGGAGCGTCCCTGGCGGCATTCCCACGCAGAGCGTGGGAACGATCAATGCTCCAGCAGCAGGAAGCCGGCCCGAGCCCGCACGGACTGGCCTTCATGGTCTTTGAGGTAGCGAAGGTTTTTACCCTTCATGGCACCGCTGAACTGACGTCGCTCTACCAACGTTCGCCTCGTCTTTCGTGTTGAACAAGATGTGATATTTCCCGCATCGATAGCCCTCTTTCGCGGCGGCTATCGATGCGCGCTCTGTTTACGCCAGTTGCACCTCATGAGCAAGCGCAAGGGGTTTATTTGGGAACTGGATTGGGGGGATATCCATTGCTGCGGTAACGGCCACTAATGGTTTCGCCCTTACGGCGACTCACTTTTGGATGAGCCCGCAAGTAAGCAAAAGGCTCTTGCCCCACCACTCGGTGCCTCGCTTAGGCTCGGCACGCCATAACGAAGTCCATCGTAGTTTAACGGGGCCCCCAAATCCAAAGCCAAAGCGAGGCGGCCTGACAGCCGACCTGATTTCAAGTGAACACGTGATCGTTCCCACGCTCTGCGTGGGAATGCATCCTGTGACGCTCCGCGTCACCGTTGCGCAGGGCTCACGTCATGCGTCGACAGCGGAACGCGGAGCGTCCCTGGCGGCATTCCCACGCAGAGCGTGGGAACGATCACATCGCGGCGACCCACGGAGCAGGACCGGAGCGAGGCACCGAACGCCAGGGGCAAGAGCCCTTGGTTACTTGGGGCTTTTCCAAGTGACTCGCCGTAAGGGCGAAACCCCAGGTAGCCGTTACCACAGGAATGGATATACACCCAATCCAAATCAACCCCTCAAGGCCGCTGCACCACCCTCACCCGCCCGCTGCTGCCACCCCCACAGAAAAACCGTTCGCCACCGTCGGATTCCAGCCCCGACACTCCGATGCCGTCCGGCAGCCTGAGGCTTTCCAGCACTTCGCCGGTACTCGGGTCGACGCGGCGCAATTCGCTCTCCTCGCCTTCCCAGGTGCCATGCCACAGCGCGCCCTCAACCCAGGTCACGCCCGTGACAAAACGGTTGGATTGCAAGGTACGCAGGATATTCCCGGTCTCAGGGTCGATCTGGTGGATTTTCCGTTCGCGGTACTGGCCCACCCACAGCGAACCTTCGGCCCATGTCAGCCCCGAATCATTACCACCGCCAGGGGCCGGGATCGTGCCCAGGATTTCTCCAGTGCGAGGGTCGACTTTCTGGATGCGGTCCTCGGCAATCTGGAACAGATGCTTGCCATCGAAGGCGGTGCCGGCATGGGCGGCGACGTCGAGCGAGCGCACCAGGTGACCCGTATCGGGGTCCAGGGCGTGGAGCTTGTCGGTGGTGGAAAACCACACCTGCTGACCGTCCCAGGTCACGCCGTGCACGTCAGTGACATCGTCGAAGGGGCCATATTCACGCAGGATCCGGGCGGCTGACTGTTTCATCTCGGTGTTCCTCCAAAGGGGTTGGTGGAGTCATCCTAGCCACCGGGCAGCGGAACCGGGAGTAACAAGGTCGTCGCGAAACCGGGCACCGGCGGGGTTAGCCAGCGCCGTGCCCGCCCCTGTCCGAACGACTGCACCTTGCCCTTGGCTGCCAGCGCTTCGAGCGCGCGTTGCACCCCGCGCTGGCTGTTACCCAGCGCCAGGGCCAGGGCCGAGCTCGACCAGGACTCCCCGTCACCAAGCAGGGCAAACACCGCTGCATATTTCTCTTCGACCGGTGGGGTGAGCAGCACCACGTCCGGCGAAACCTGCGTAACCAGGGCGAACCCGCGCCGGGTGGCGGTCACCGTAGCCAGGGGTTTCAACGCCGCGCGCAAGCGTCCGATTTCAACCCGCAGCCGGGCTCGATGGGACTCATCACTGAGTTTCAAATGAAAAGCCCGGGCGACGAGGGTCTCCCTGGGCACATCATCCGGCCAGGCTTCGGCGAGTGCGCGCACGAGGGAAAACAGGATTGGACGCCTGGACAGGGAAACCGACATGCCCGCGCCACGCACGACATAGCGGCAGGCGTCCACCACCAGTGACGTCGAGGCGAGCAGCGCGTCCACCTCGTCGAGCAACAGAGGCTGTTCTTCGCCACGGACGAGCTGGTGTGCGGCGGGGCTGTTCAGAATGGCTGATGCACTGTCGACCTCCGCAGACAGCGCGGCAATCCCCGCGAGTTGTGCAGCGAGTCTGGCCCTGGCGAGCGCGGACCGTGCGGCTTGGGAATGCAACTGGCGCATCGCGATCCCCGCCAGGAGCAGTTCATGGGTCGCCCGCAAAGGTGGGGGCAACGTTGCCGGGTCCAGTTCATCGAGTTGCCTATGGGCCTCATCGAGTCGCCCGATCAGCAACAAGCGACGGATGCCCAGATACCGCGCGTGGGCGGCATTGACCAGGTCACCGTGGGCTTGTAGCGTGACCCGCGCCGCCTCCAGCGCCTGCACCGGCCAGCCGAGATCCCGCGAAGCCAATGCGATCTCGGCTTCGGCAACGACGCAGCGTGCCCGCGCCACGACTTCTTTCGACCCGAAGGCCCGTGCGGCCCTGCGTACCAGCGCCTTGGCCCGCGGCAAATCACCCAGTTGCGCCATGGCGATACCGCGTAGTGCCAGCGCGGGCGCATCGTCGCGCAACGCGATCCGGTCCAGCGCACCCAGCGGATCGCCCGCCGCCAACGCCTGCGCTGCGGCGGTGATCAGCGAATCCATTGCAGTCCTGCCACGCGTGTCACTCCTGTCGAAATAGCCTCTTGATGAGTCTATATCACGACCAGGACAGCGTATCCGGCACGCATACGAAACCGTCAAACAGCAGGCGAGCCGTGCGCATCAATCCACAGGCGGCGATCGGCAAACAGGGTTATTACTTCATTCTCAAACTGCAAGGTTGTCAGGAGTAACGACATGAACACCTACAAGCCCATGAACTGCGACCTGCATGACTATCTGGAAATAGCCTGCCTGCGTGGTTATCGACTGGACATCGAACTGCACGATGGCGCACGCCTGGTCGCCAGGGCGTTGACCACGCGCACCTCCAGCGACAAGGAAGAGTTTCTGCGCATTGAAACGGCTGACGGCCAGCAGGAGGTCCGCCTGGATCACTTGCTGGCCATCACGCCGCTGGACGCCAACGCGCAGTTCGGTCGGGTGGTGTTTTGCGCTGCCTCCTGCACGTTCTGAGGGCGCTGTCAGACCAGCGATATGCCGCCGTGCGCAGCACCGGCGGCAGCCGCAGGGTCCTGTGCTAGTCTCCTTCGTCTAACGTGTGTTGCTGCGTTTGAATGAACCGCTTCCCCTGGTTGATGGAGTTCAACATGAAAAACACCGCTTCCTGGCTAACGATCACGCTTGTAAGTCTAGTGCTTTGCGCCTGCGCCGCCGTCGACGCTGGAAGCGGTGGCGCAGGCGAGATGGAAATCCGCTCAGGGAAAATCGAGCAGATCACCATGACGCAGATGCAGACCAATCACGACAGCGGCGTTGGCGCCATTCTTGGCGGACTCGCGGGCGTGGGAATCGGTAGTCTGATCGGATCGGGCACAGGGCGAGATGTCGCCATGGTCGCTGGCGCCCTCGCGGGAGCGGCGGGCGGTAACTACGCCGAGAAGAAGAAATACGATCAACCGCAACAAGCCCAGCAGATTATCGTGCGCACGAAAAGCGGCGTTCTGGTGTCGGTGACTCAGCCGGTCAATGCCGCACTCAGCAAAGGTCAGAGTGTTTATATCGAAGGCACTGGTAATGAAGCTCGGGTAGTGCCGCAAAGCTGATCATCACCCACAAGGTCAAGCGTCAATGAAATGCCCCGAGCCTGAACAGCTCGGGGCATTTTTTTTGAACAGCCCAAGTCACGGACTTCGACCGTTCGTCGTCCAAGTGTAAAAATACCCCTTGACGTCGATTGGGATCAGGAGGAATATTATTTCCATCGGATGCGATCTAAGCGCACACGACACCAAATCGAACCTGACCGCACCCTTGAGGATCCACCCCATGAGCAAGATCGAAAAAGTCCTGGCCACCGGCAAGACCCACACCACCCTGAGCAACGCCGGAACCACTTCGCGCGGCCATAACGGCAACCTCGACATCGAACTGTCGACACCCGGGGCCGCCCAGCCAGCCCATGTGTTCGCCGGTACCCAGCCGCACCCCAAGGCCGAGCAACTGTTCGCCGGGGCCTGGTCAGCCTGCTACACCGCCGCCGTCGGCCTGGTGGCCGCAGAACGCAACATCGCGCTGCCGGCGGATCTGGCGGTCGACATCGAAGTGGACCTGGGCCAGACGGGTCCGGCCTACTTCCTTCAGGCCCGACTGACCCTGCGCGTGCCGGGGCTGGCACATGACGTCGCGACGGAACTGGCGCACATTGCCGACTCCATCTGCCCCTACTCCAAAGCGACACGCGGCAATATCGACGTTGCCCTGAACGTTATTACGGCGTAATTAATATCGCATACGATGTTAGCGCACACGAACAACATAATCGATAAACCTGAGGAAATCATCATGAGCAAGATCGAAAAAGTCCTGGCCAGCGGCAAGACCCACACCACCCTGAGCGCCGCCGGCACCACCTCGCGCGGCCACAACGGTAACCTCGACATCGAACTGTCGTCCCTTGGCAGCGCCACACCGGCACACGTGTTCACCGGCGTGCAACCGCATCCCAAGGCCGAGCAACTGTTCGCCGGGGCCTGGTCGGCCTGCTACATCGCCGCGGTGGGCCTGGCCGCCCAACAGGCGAAGGTGACGCTGCCGGCCGATACGGCCGTGGACATCGAAGTCGACCTGGGCCAGACCGGCGCCGCCTACTTTCTCCAGGCCCGACTGACCCTGCGGGTGCCGGGCCTGTCTCATGAAGTCGCGACCGAACTGGCCCACAATGCCGATGCGATCTGCCCGTACTCCAAGGCCACCCGCGGCAACATTGACGTCGCCATCAATGTCCTGACCGCGTAACGCATCGCCCGGCCGGTTCTCCCGGGATTTCCCTGGAGAGCCGGCTGTCGGCCGTTACGGGGCAGGTGCCCAGGGGTTTCGAGCACTTCCGACACCATCGCATACGATGTATAGTCTCAGTCTCGCAGCCAGCCCCAAGAGAAAACCCATGAAAACCACCGACAAGACATCCGCCCTGGATCTCAAGCTCTCCGACTTCCTGTGTTTTGCGGTCTATTCCACCAACCTCGCTTTCGGCAAGGCCTACAAGCCGATGCTCGAACGGCTCGGCCTCACCTATACGCAGTACATCACCCTCGTCGCGCTGTGGGAGCAGGACGACCAGACCGTCGGCAGCCTGGGAGAAAAGCTGTTCCTGGAATCCAACACCCTCACCCCGATCCTGAAAAAACTCGAGGCGATGGGTTACCTGCGGCGACAACGCGACCCGGAAGACGAGCGCCAGGTGCGCATCAGCCTGACCGACGCAGGTCGCCAACTACGCGCAGAACTGACGGAAGACGGCTTTCCGCAAACCGGCCTCGATCCCGACGATTTCGTTCAGATGCAGCAGGCGATCGTGGCGTTGCGCAACAACCTGATACGCACGACCAATGCCGATAAATAAACGCTGAAACGGTAAAACAGATCGCGTCATCGCCGGCGCAAACTCGAGCTTGCGTATCTGGAACGCCTGTACACCCCAAGTTTTTATACACAACCCCATGCTTAAGTGAACAGCATTGCCAATGTCGGGGGCACTTTCACCCGGACGGTTGCGAGTCTGGCGATCCCGGCCTATGGTCCAGACACAACATTGTCACGACCGGCGCGACAACCCGACGCCGGCTTTTTGTCCATCCATGGTGCTAGCGCAACGAGGTGAAGACATGCCCAACGACTCCCGCCCCGCCGTACTCGAACTGATCGGCAACACGCCCCTGGTGCGTGTCAGCCGTTTCGATACCGGACCGTGCACGCTGTTTCTCAAGCTCGAATCACAGAACCCCGGCGGTTCGATCAAGGACCGCATCGGCCTGGCGATGATCGACGCCGCCGAGCGCGACGGCCGCCTGCGACCCGGTGGCACCATCGTCGAAGCGACGGCCGGCAACACCGGCCTGGGCCTGGCACTGGTCGGCCGTGCCAAGGGTTATCGGGTGGTGCTGGTGGTGCCGGACAAGATGTCCACCGAGAAGGTCCTGCACCTCAAGGCCATGGGTGCCGAGGTGCACATCACCCGTTCCGATGTCGGCAAGGGCCATCCGGAGTATTACCAGGACGTTGCCGGGCGGCTGGCCAGTGAAATCCCCGACGCCTTCTTCGCCGACCAGTTCAACAACCCGGCCAACCCGCTGGCCCATGAGTGCAGCACCGCACCGGAGATCTGGGCGCAGACCCAGCATGATGTCGATGCCATCGTGGTCGGCGTGGGTTCGGCCGGCACGCTCACCGGACTGACCCGGTTCTTCGCCCGCGTACAACCGGAACTGGAAATGGTCCTGGCCGACCCGGTCGGCTCGGTGATGGCCGAATACAGCCGCAGCGGTACCCTCGGCACGCCGGGCTCCTGGGCCGTCGAAGGTATCGGCGAAGACTTCATTCCGTCGATCGCCGACCTGTCCAGCGTGCGCCACGCCTACTCGATCAGCGACGAGGAAAGCTTCGACCATGCCCGCCAATTGCTGCGTGCCGAGGGCATTCTCGGCGGTTCGTCGACCGGCACCCTGCTGGCGGCGGCATTGCGCTACTGCCGCGAACAGACCCAACCGAAACGGGTGGTCAGTTTTGTCTGCGACACCGGCACCCGCTACCTGTCGAAGGTCTACAACGATCAGTGGATGAACGATCAGGGGCTGCTGAAAAGCAAACAGTACGGCGACCTGCGCGACCTGATTGCACGGCGCTTCGAGGACGGCCGGGTGATCAGCGTCGGCCCCGATGACACCCTGCTCACCGCGTTCCAGCGCATGCGCCTGGCGGACGTCTCGCAACTGCCGGTGCTGGTGAACGGCAAACAACTGGTCGGTGTGATCGACGAGTCCGACATCCTGCTGGGCGTGCATGAAGACGTTACGCACTTTCGCGCGACCGTATCCAGCGCCATGACCGACAAACTGCAAACCTTGTCCCCCGGCGCCTCGTTGGCGGACCTGGAAGCGGAACTGGGCCGGGGACTGGTGGCGATCATCCAGGATGCCTCGGGTTTCCACGGGCTTATCACCCGAACCGACATGCTCAATCACCTGCGGAGATCCCTGCCATGAGTCAGCACGATGAAAATGCCCCGCCACGGGGCTTCGCCACCCGCGTGATCCATGCAGGACAAACGCCGGACCCTTCGACCGGCGCGCTGATGCCGCCGATCTACGCCAACTCCACCTACCTGCAGCAGAGCCCCGGGGTGCATAAGGGCCTGGACTACGGGCGTTCGCACAATCCGACGCGCTGGGCGCTGGAACGCTGCGTGGCCGACCTCGAAGGCGGCACTCGGGGCTTTGCCTTCGCCTCGGGTCTGGCGACCATTTCCACGGTGCTGGAACTGCTCGACGCCGGTTCGCACATCGTCTCCGGTAACGACCTTTACGGCGGCACGTTCCGCCTGTTCGACAAGGTTCGCCAGCGCAGCGCCGGGCATCGCTTCAGCTTCGTCGACCTGACCGACCTCGCCGCCTTCGAAGCCGCCTTGCAGGACGACACGCGCATGGTCATGGTCGAGACGCCGAGCAACCCCCTGCTGCGCCTCACCGACCTTGGCGCCATCGCCCGCTCCTGTCGCGACCGCGGCATCATCTGCGTGGCCGACAACACCTTTGCCAGCCCTTGGATTCAACGCCCGCTGGAGCTGGGCTTCGACATCGTGCTGCATTCAACCACCAAGTACCTCAACGGCCACTCCGACGTCATCGGCGGTATCGCCGTGGTCGGGCAGAACGCCGAGCTGGCGGAGCGCCTGGGTTTCCTGCAGAACGCGGTGGGCGCCATCGCCGGACCGTTCGACACCTTTCTCACCCTGCGCGGGGTCAAGACCCTGGCGCTGCGCATGGAGCGCCACTGCAGCAATGCGCTGGAACTGGCGCAATGGCTGGAACGTCAGCCGCAAGTCGCCCGCGTCTACTACCCTGGCCTGCCCTCGCACCCGCAACATGAACTGGCGCGACAACAGATGCGCGGCTACGGCGGGATGATCTCCGTCGACCTGAACACTGACCTCGCCGGCTCCCGGCGCTTCCTGGAGAACGTGCGGATTTTCGCCCTGGCCGAAAGCCTGGGCGGGGTGGAAAGCCTGATCGAACACCCGGCGATCATGACCCACGCCACCATCCCCGTGGAAACCCGCGCGCAGTTGGGCATTGGCGATGCGCTGGTGCGGTTGTCCGTGGGGGTTGAGGATATCGAAGACTTGCGTGCAGACTTGGCGCAGGCGCTGGCCCGGATCTAGCGGCACAGGAACACCAAACACTGGTTTCAATTTTTTCGGAAAATCGACACATGTCCAACCACGACACCTCCCTGCAAGACGCCGCTGCGCCCGATGGCGTGTGTTACGGCTGCGGCAGCGGCAATCCCCATGGGCTACACATCAAGAGCTACTGGCATGAGGACGGCGTGCATGTCATGGCCGAGCACCTGCCCGATGCCAAATACTGCGGCTGGCCGGACCTGGTCTACGGCGGACTGATCGCCATGTTGGTCGATTGTCATTCCAACTGGGCGGTAATGGCCTATCACTACCGCGCGGAAAACCGCGAAGTCGCGAGCAAGCCGCGCATCAATTGCGTCACCGGCAACCTCGGCATCAAGTTCATCAAGCCGACCCCCATGGGTATCCCGCTCACCCTGCGGGCGCGGGTGGAGGGTGAGGTCGGACGCAAGACGCGGGTCATCTGCGAAGTCTTCGCCGGGGACGTGCTGACCGCGGTGGGCGACTCGATTTTCGTACGGGTCGATACCGCGCAACTGGCAGATACCGCGCACGGGCGGTAGGTAGACCGGTCGCGGATCACTCTTCTTCCATGAGCGCGGTGATCCGCCCGGACCTGTACGCGGCCAGCAGCGCGGCATAGTCCTTGGCATTCTGATCGGCATAGGTCACGGCAAATTTGCCGATGGCCTGGTCGAAAGTATCCGATTTGCCCAGGTAACCGCTGATGAGCGCAGCGTCCCCGGATTTGGCGTGGGCCCGGGCAAGCGTCTGGCCACACCACTGGGCGTACCGCTTCAAGCGCGCTGCCGTGATGCCTTCGATAGGGGCCGACATTTTCATGTCGCGCATCTGGCGTACAAAGAAGTCACGACCGTTCTGGCCACGGGTCCAGCCCAAAAAGATGTCGCTGGAGGACTGCATCAGTCGCTGCCCGGTGACAACGCGCTGTCCCTCGTTCTCGAATTCACTCTTGCCGGCGTAAGGTGCCAGTACCGAGGGGCAGGCTTCCTTGAATTGCAGGAGCAACGGCTGGTTTTCCGCACTAAAGAACAGGCCAACGAAACAATAAGTACCCACGCTGCCGATCCCGACCGCCTTGACGGCAATGTCTTCGAGGCGATAACGATCAAACAACACACGCCGTTCATGGGGTAGCGAGAGCCGATAATCCTGCAGCGCGCCACGAGCTCGATGCACGAAGTCTTGTTCATCCACATGAAAAAGGATCGGAGGCTGATCAATCAGCCGCCGGCGGCCTGCCACTTCGCTGCTGATTTTCGGATAGAGGTAATCGCCGACCCGCACCCGGGCCCTCGCCACCACTTGTTCGCGAAACTTCCTGATCTCGGCCGTGGGTGCTGTGTCGATGATCGCCTGGGCATCCAGGCGCTCATACCAGACCTGCAACGGGCTCAACTTCGAGAGTTTACGCAAGCGCTCACGGTAAGCACGCACGCATTCCATGGCGATGCCCCTTGCCAATTTATCGCTGATCCGGTTATCGCGGGCCGCCACGACAAAACTGACCGCCAGGCGTTTCACATCCCATTCCCAGGGCGCGGGAAGCGTTTCGTCAAAATCATTGATGTCAAAAATCAGGTTGCGTTCGGGGGTGGCGAACAAGCCGAAGTTCAACAGGTGGCAATCGCCACAAGCTTGCACCTCGAACCCCGTGGTGGGGGTCGTGGCCAGGTCGTACGCCATCAGGCCCGCTGAACCACGCAAAAAAGTAAACGGGCTGCGCAACATGCGCCCGTAGCGCACCGGTATGAGGTTGGGCAGCCGATAGCGGTTGGACGCTTCCAGCAGCTCGATCGGGTCGCGATGCTTGCGCGGTGGTTTCCATTCGGCGTGCAGCGCATGTGGCAGGTCCTGGCTTAATCGTTCACCGGCGTGAAGGCGCTCCTTGCGCGAGCGAAAGACCGGCTCTTCAATGACTGCGGTGGATTTGCCGGCTTTGGCTGGCTTGCTTTTGCGCGCAGGCATGATCACTCCTTGGCCAGCGATTCTCGATAGATGGCTGACGATCAGAGTTTAGAACCGGTTTCTCAACTGTGCGCATCGAGCGCGGCGAAATCGACAGCCGCCAGCACTCGATAAATGAGCTTTAACCGCTAATCTCCTCTTGCCGTTATTCATCACAGGAGTTTGGCCATGAAGCTCAGACATTCACTGGCGGCGCTAATGATTGGCGCCAGCCTGTTCGGCTGCGCCACCTCATCCAGGGAGAGCGTGTCGGTCACCCTGGTTGCCACCCGGCAGAACACCGGTCAGATCGGCAATGTCGCGTTGTCCGACTGGGACCAGCAAACCGGCCTCAGTTTCTTCATCAGCGGTGTTCCAAGCGGTGCCGCCCTGCCCCTGCGCCTCTACAGCTTCATCAACAAAGGCAGCTGCGAACAACCTGGCCCCGTCGCGTACGCCATGAATGACAAGGTCAACACCGAACGCCAGCCGATTCGCGGCTGGACCTTCTCCAGAAGCGTACCTGTGGCCCTGCCAGTGTTGCTGGCCGGTGACTATCACATCGTCGTGCGCACCGCAGCGACAGACGGCAACGTCGATATTTTCTGCGGGGACATCAAGCCGGCGAAGTAGGCGCTTGTACCCGCAGGCCTCATACCGGTGAAATTGTTGCCAGCACGCCGATCAGAATGGTCAACACCAGAAAACCACCGAGGAAAATCGCCATCTTGCCCATAGAGCCTCCTACATTTCGAAAAGTGCGGTGCACCGCGGCTACCGCTACGCAATGTCCGTCATTGTGGGGCTCGGGCTGATTTCATTACAGCGTCAGAAAGCGATGAAAAATACGGATCAGATGAAACAGACAGGGGATACAAAAAAGCCCACTGGCCATCCCTGGCTCAGTGGGCTTCTTGATCAGGCGATCAGTTACAGCGCCATGTCCGCCGCAGCATTCTCTTTCGGTGCCTTGGCTTTCTCAGCCTCGACAGCCGGAGCAACAACCTGGCCGATCGCAGGTGGCGGAGTCAGTTCCAGCACCTTGGCGGTGTAGGCCCATTCCTCGGCAACCTTTTGCGGGTTGGCGTTCAGCTGGGTGCCGTAGCTCGGCACGATTTGGTGCAGTTTTTCCTGCCAGGCCGGGGTCGCGACCTTGTCCTTGAACACTTTCTGCAGCAAGGTCAGCATGATCGGTGCGGCGGTCGAAGCGCCTGGGGACGCGCCCAGCAGGCCGGCGATGGTGCCGTCTTGCGAAGCGACGATTTCGGTGCCCAGTTTCAGCACGCCACCGGCGGCTTCATCGCGCTTGATGATCTGCACGCGCTGGCCGGCTTGCCACAGGCGCCAGTCCTCGGCCTTGGCGTTCGGGAAGTATTCCTTCAGGGCGTTGAGGCGGTCTTCGTCCGACAGCATCAGTTGACCGGCAAGGTACTCGACCAGCGGGTATTCCTTGATGCCGACCTTGGTCATTGGCCACACGTTATGCGTGGTGGTGGTGGTCAGCAGGTCCAGGTACGAACCTTCCTTGAGGAACTTGGTGCTGAAGGTCGCGAATGGGCCAAACAGGATCACGCGCTTGCCGTCCAGCACACGGGTGTCCAGGTGCGGTACCGACATCGGCGGTGCGCCCACCGAAGCTTTACCATAGGCCTTGGCCAGGTGTTGTTCGGCGATGGTCGGGTTCTCGGTCACCAGGAACGAGCCGCCTACCGGGAAGCCTGCGTATTCCTTGGCTTCAGGGATGCCGGATTTTTGCAGCAGGTGCAGGGCACCGCCGCCGGCACCGATGAACACGAACTTGGCGTCGGTTTCGGACTTGCTGCCGTCTTTCAGGTTTTTGTAGCTCACGCGCCAGCTGCCGTCGGCGTTCTTGGTGATGTCCTGCACTTCGCTGGACAGCTTCAAGTCGAATTTCGGCGTGGTTTGCAGGTGAGCAACGAACTGGCGGGTGATTTCGCCAAAGTTCACGTCGGTACCGATTGGAGACCAGGTGGCCGCGATTTTCTGGTTCGGGTCACGCCCTTCCATCATCAGCGGGACCCACTTCTTGATCACAGCCGGGTCTTCGGAGTACTGCATGCCGGCGAACAGCGGGCTTGCCTGCAGGGCTTCGTAGCGCTTTTTCAGGAACTTGATGTTGTCATCGCCCCACACGAAGCTCATGTGCGGCGTGGAGTTGATGAACGAACGCGGGTTCTTCAGCACGCCTTGCTGAACCTGCCAGGCCCAGAACTGACGGGAGATCTGAAAGGCTTCGTTGATTTCAACGGCTTTCGGGATCGAGACATTGCCCTTGTCGTCTTCCGGGGTGTAGTTCAACTCGGCCAGGGCGGAGTGACCGGTACCGGCATTGTTCCAGCCGTTGGAGCTTTCCTGGGCAACGCCGTCCAGGCGCTCGATCATTTCCATCGAAGTGCCGGGTTCCAGCTCATTGAGCCACACACCCAGGGTCGCGCTCATGATGCCGCCGCCAATCAGCAGTACGTCGACTTTCTTGGCTTCTTCGGCCTGGGCTGTCGTCATCCCCAACGACAAGGCCAGCCCCAGCAGGGCCGTGTTCACTTTTTTAAACATCTGTAGCACCTATGATAAAACGCCATCCACCCTTCCAACTGTATTCGCGAGCCGCTGGTTCACGGCATTCAGGCAAGTCTGCCGCGGCTACTCACACATGACGGTTGCACATGACGGCTGGAAGGTGGGCACACAAGGCCGACTGACTGCATCGACCCCAGTTATATGTCCCTACTGAACTGACTTTTTATCTTTTTTGGCTTCAGCTACTTGAGCGACAGTGATTCTGCTCGCCCGTCTCGAGGACAGGAAAACTGAATAGATCAAAACAAGTTGTTGCCAAGAATATCACGACAAGGCCGGCCCGCGGGTGATGGATCGGTTGGCGAAGGCTCCTACAGGTGGTGACTATACTCACAGGTCATCAGATAAACATGTGGGGAACAGTCATGAGCGACAAAGACGATCTGCGCAAATATTCCTCCCAGGTGATCGACGGCGTGGAGGCTGCTCCTGCCCGCGCCATGCTGCGTGCCGTGGGCTTTACCGACGAAGACTTCAAGAAACCGCAGATCGGCATCGCCTCCACCTGGGCGATGGTCACGCCCTGCAACATGCACATCGACAAACTCGCGATCGAAGCGGAGAAAGGTGCGAACGCCGCAGGTGCCAAAGGCGTGATTTTCAACACCATCACCATTTCCGACGGCATCGCCAACGGCACCGAAGGCATGAAGTATTCACTGGTGTCCCGCGAGGTGATTGCCGACTCCATCGAAGTGGTGGTCGGTTGCGAAGGCTTCGACGGGCTGGTGACCGTGGGCGGTTGCGATAAGAACATGCCGGGCTGCCTGATCGGCATGGCGCGGCTCAACCGCCCTTCGATCTTCGTCTATGGCGGCACCATTCGCCCGGGCGCCGGCCACACCGACATCATTTCCGTGTTCGAAGCCGTGGGCCAGCACGCGCGCGGTGACATCAGCGAGATCCAGGTCAAGCAGATCGAGGAAGTGGCGATTCCCGGCCCCGGTTCCTGTGGCGGCATGTACACCGCCAACACCATGGCTTCGGCCATCGAGGCGCTGGGCATGAGCCTGCCCGGTTCGAGTTCCCAGGACGCCGTGGGCAGCGACAAGGCTTCGGACAGTTTCCGCGCCGGCCAGCAAGTCATGGAATTGCTCAAGCTTGACCTCAAGCCCCGGGACATCATGACCCGCAAGGCCTTCGAAAACGCCATCCGCGTGGTGATTGCCCTCGCCGGCTCGACCAATGCCGTGCTGCATCTGTTGGCCATGGCCAATGCCGTGGACGTCGAGCTGACCCTGGATGACTTCGTCGAGCTGGGCAAGGTTTCCCCGGTGGTGGCCGACCTGCGCCCCAGTGGCAAGTACATGATGAGCGAACTGGTGGCCATTGGCGGCATCCAGCCCTTGATGAAGCGCATGCTCGCGGCCGGCATGCTGCACGGCGATGTGCTGACCGTGACCGGCAAGACCCTGGCGGAAAACCTCGAAAACGTGCCCGACTACCCTGCCGGCCAGGACGTGATCCTGCCCTTCGACCAACCGATCAAGAAGGACTCGCACCTGGTGATCCTGCGCGGCAACCTCGCGCCCACCGGCGCCGTGGCCAAGATCACCGGCAAGGAAGGCTTGCGCTTTGAAGGCAAGGCCCGTGTGTACCACGGCGAGGAAGGCGCGCTGGCCGGCATTCTCAACGGTGAAGTGCAGGCCGGCGACGTGATCGTGATTCGCTACGAAGGACCCAAGGGTGGGCCTGGCATGCGCGAAATGCTCTCGCCGACGTCGGCGGTGATGGGCAAGGGGTTGGGCAAGGACGTGGCGCTGATCACCGATGGGCGTTTTTCCGGCGGCTCCCATGGTTTCGTGGTGGGGCATATTACGCCGGAGGCGTTTGAAGGCGGGCCTATCGCGTTGATTGAAGATGGCGACCGGATAACCATCGATGCGCAAACCCGGCAGATCACGGTTGATGTGTCCGATGCAGAGCTGGCCGAGCGCAAGAGCCGCTGGGTAAGGCCGGAATCGAAGTACAAGCGCGGGGTGTTGGCCAAGTATGCGAAGACTGTTTCCAGTGCTTCGGAGGGGGCGGTGACGGATAAGTATCTTTAGGCAGTAACCATTGCCATCGCGGGCAAGCCCGCTCCCACAGGGTCCGAGTTGGACCTGAATTGCGCATCCGACGCGCAACCTGTGGGAGCGGGCTTGCCCGCGATGAGGCCCTTGACAGCGACAGAAAAAAGAAAGCCTGTATCAGAGCCTGAAGCGATCCACCGACTGCGACAGTTTCCCCGCCAGCGACGACAACTCATCCGTCGTCAACGTCGTCTGCACAATCACCTTGCTGTTGCCTTCGGACATGCCGGCAATCATCTCCACCTGAGGGGCGATTTCATTGCTGGCCAGGCTCTGCTCGCCGATGGTGCGGCTGATGTCGTTGACCAGTTGCGTGGTGTTGAGCGTGGCCTCGAGGATTTCGCGGATGGCGCGCTCGACGTCGGCGGTCACGGCCATGCCTTTGTCGACCCGGGCCACACCCTCCTCCATGCTGATCACCGCTTGATGGGTACTTTGCTGGATGCGCGAGACCATGGCGGCGATTTCCTGGGTGGAGGCACTGGTGCGGCCCGCCAGGCTGCGCACCTCGTCGGCCACCACGGCAAAACCACGCCCCTGCTCCCCGGCGCGAGCGGCCTCGATGGCGGCGTTGAGCGCCAGCAGGTTGGTCTGGTCGGCGATGCCCTTGATCACCTGGATGATGCTGAAAATCCCTTCGGACTCCTTGTCCAGCGTGCGAATCACCTGCGCCGACTGCTGTGCCGAACGGGCGATGCCGTCCATGTCGCTGACCACCTGATGGATCACCCGCCCGCCATCCTTGGCCAGCGCCTCGGCCTGGTTGGCCATGTCCAGCGCCCGTTCGGCATGCCGGGTGATTTCCTCGATGCTCGCGGTCATTTCGCTGGCAGCGGCGGCCATGGTGCTGGCGGCAGTGCTTTGCTGCTGGCTGCTGCCGGCCACCTGGTGACAGCCATCGCTCAGTCGAATGCTCATGCCGCTGACGCCATGGGCATTGCTGCGCACCACTTCGATCATGGCGCGTAAATCACGCTGCATGGTCGCCAGGCTGCGAATCAACAGGCTGGCTTCGTCCCTGCGGTCAGTCTCGACAATTGGCTCACTCAAATTGCCGTGGGCAATGCTGTCGGCGATGCGACTGGCCGTGCGCAACGGCCCCACGATGCTCAGGATCACCCAGCGCCCCTGGACAAGCAGCAACAGCAGGCTGGCAATCAGCACGGCGCCGAGGGCGAAATTGGCGTTACTGATCGCTTGCCGGGTGCCCTCGATGGTCTGTTGGGTGTGGCTTTCGATCAGCTCGCTGAGAGTGGCCATCTGATCTTCCAGTTGGCTGAAGGCGCTGTTGAACGTGCCGAGTTCCTTTTGCGCGGCCTCTGGATCAACTTGCAGATCTGGCAGAAACAAAGCGGAAAATGGCTATTGGTAGGTCGACAGGCGTTCAAGTTCTGATGCTTGGGTGATCGCGAAAAAAAGGGGATGAATAGGCGTCTACCCGCCCATTCGTCCCCTTTCGTGTTGCACTGATTTCGAGGCTGGTTTCAGTGCCCGCGAATGTAGTGCTCGAACTGCCGAATCAGGTCGGCCTGCTCGACAATGGCTTCTTTCACCAGATCGCCAATCGACAGCAAACCGATCAGCTCGCCATTCTCCACCACCGGCAGATGCCGCAAATGGCTGTCCGTCATGACCGCCATGCAATGCTCGATGCTCTGTTGGCTGTCGGCCGTGACCACCGGGGAGCTCATGATGGCCCTGACCGGCGTGCCAACTGACGAACGTCCCAGCAGCACCACCTTGCGCGCATAGTCGCGCTCGCTGATCACCCCGACGACCCGGCCCTTCTCGATCACCGGCAACGCGCCCACGTTCTTTTCGGCCATTTTCTTCACGGCCTCCAGCACCATGGCGTCCGGTTCGATGCTGTGCACTTGCTGGTTTTCCACGACCTTGAGCTTGAGCAACTGTGCGGCTGTCTTCATATCCGTCTCCTGATGTGAATGGCGTGCAATGTCAGGCCACCCCGACTTCCACCACCCCTTCGTTCAGCCGCACCGGCCAGACACGCAAACGCTGTTGCGGGTACTCCAGGCAACTACCGTCTTCAAGACGAAAGTGCTGCTTGTAGATAGGCGACGCAACGACCAGATCCCCCTTGATGCTGCCGACCAGGCCGCGGCCGATGACATTGGCCCCGGACTGCGGGTCGTGGTTGTCGATGGCATAGAGGTTTTTGCCCTCCATGCCCGGCAGGTAGAACAGCGCCACCTGGGCACCGTCCAGCCACACCACCACACCGGAGTCATTGACCAGGTCCTGCTGGCTGCACACCGACTGCCAGACGGCAGACGCAGCGGTTTCAACGCGTTGGGTGTTGGACGGGTTCATCAGACACTCTCCTCGGTAACAGGGATCAGGTTGAGTTCGGCCGCCATGATCGGCCGGCGCTGGCCGCGCTCCTGGACAAAATGGATGTCCGGATCCGGGCGTTTATCGTTGACGAAGGTACGGAAGCGCTTGAGCTTTTCCGGGTCCTTGAGGGCGTTGGCCCACTCGCATTCGTAGCGATTGACCACCAACTGCATCTGCGACTCGAGCTCCGCGCCCAGGCCCAGGCTGTCGTGGATGATCACGTCCTTGAGGTAGTCCAGGCCGCCTTCCAGGCTTTCGCGCCAGACCGAGGTGCGCTGCAGCTTGTCGGCGGTGCGGATGTAGAACATCAGGAAACGGTCGATGTAGCGGATCAGGGTCGCGTCATCGAGATCGGTGGCGAACAGCTCGGCATGGCGCGGGCGCATGCCCCCGTTGCCGGCGATGTAGAGGTTCCAGCCCTTCTCGGTGGCGATCACGCCGACGTCCTTGCTTTGCGCCTCGGCGCATTCACGGGTGCAACCGGACACCGCGAACTTGAGCTTGTGCGGCGAACGCAGGCCCTTGTAGCGGTCTTCGATGGTCAGGGCCATTTGCACGCTGTCCTGTACTCCATAGCGGCACCAGGTGCTGCCGACGCAGGACTTCACTGTGCGGGTCGATTTGCCGTAGGCGTGGCCGGTTTCGAAGCCGGCTTCAATCAGTTCGCTCCAGATGTCCGGCAGTTGATGCAGCTGCGCGCCAAACAGGTCGATGCGCTGGCCGCCGGTGATCTTGGTGTAGAGGTCGTATTTCTTCGCCACCACGCCGATGGCAATCAGCTTGTCGGCAGTAATCTCGCCACCGGGAATGCGCGGCACGACCGAATAGGTGCCGTTTTTCTGCATGTTGGCCATGAAGGTGTCGTTGGTGTCCTGCAGCGGCACCAGCGACGGATCCATGATCGGCTGGTTCCAGCACGACGCCAGGATCGAACCCACCGCCGGCTTGCACACATCGCAACCGGTGTGGCCACGGCCATGCTTGGCCAGCAGTTCCTCGAAGGTGATCACCCCTTCTACCCGCACCAGCGCATACAGTTCCTGGCGGGTATAGGCGAAGTGTTCGCACAGGCTCTTGTCGACGCTGACTCCACGGGCAATCAATTCATGCTCGAAGACTTGCTTGAGCAACCCGGCGCAACCACCGCAACCAGTGCAGGCCTTAGTCTGCGATTTCAGCAGACCAAGGTCGCTGCAACCGCCGTCGATGGCCGAGCAGATGGCGCCCTTGGTCACGTTGTGGCATGAGCAGACCGTCGCCGTTTCCGGCAAGGCGCCAGGGCCGAGGGTCGGCGCACCTTCGGACGACGGCAGGATCAACGCGGCCGGTTCGGACGGCAGGGCGATTGCGTTCTGCATGTATTGCAGCAGCGTGTCGTAATAGCTGTTGTCGCCGATCAGCACGGCACCGAGCACGTGTTTACCGCTGGCATCCACCACCAGGCGCCGGTAGCTGGCCGTCGTTTCGTCGATGAACTGATAGCTGCGCGCACCCGGCGTGTTGGCGTGGGCATCGCCGATGGAGCCAACGTCGACCCCCAGCAGCTTGAGCTTGGTCGACATGTCGGCGCCCTGGAACGGCTCGGCGGCGTCGTCACACAGGCGCGCGGCGACACTGCGCGCCATCTGGTAGCCCGGCGCGACCAGGCCGAACAGGCTGCCGTTCCAGGATGCGCATTCGCCGATGGCGTAGATGTTCGGGTCACAGCTCAGGCAGGTGTCGTCGATCACCACGCCACCGCGCGGGCCGATCTCCAGCGCGCATTGCCGGGCCAGCGCGTCCTGGGCACGGATACCGGCGGAGAACACAATCAGGTCGGTCTCGAGGAACTCGTCGTTGGCGAAATTCATCCGGTAGCGGTACTGCTCGCCGGCGCTGATCGACTGCGTGGCGCGGGACAGGTGCACACCGACGCCGAGGCGCTCGATCTGCGCCTTGAGCGCCAGCCCACCCAGGTCATCGAGTTGCACCGGCATCAGGCGCGGGGCGAATTCCACCACGTGCGCCTCGAGCCCAAGGCTTTTCAGGGCGTTGGCGGCTTCCAGACCGAGCAGGCCACCCCCTACCACCACCCCGCGCCGGGCATTGGCTGCCGCGGCACGAATGGCATCGAGGTCTTCCAGGGTGCGATAGACCAGGCGCGAATCGCCTTCGGCGCCTTCGATCGGCGGCACAAATGGATAAGAGCCAGTGGCCAGGACCAGCTTGTCATAGTCAACGCAGCCTTGTGCGGTGATCACCTGGCGCCGGGCGCGGTCGATTTCCAGCACCGGCACACCCAGGTGCAAGGTGACGCCGGGTGTCTCGTACAGCGCCGCGTCACTGAGTGCCAGCGACTCGGCGTCGCGACCGGAGAAGTATTCGGACAGATGCACGCGGTCGTAGGCACGCATCGGCTCTTCGCTGAAGACATGCAGCCGATAGCGGTCAAGCGCGCCACGCTCAATCAACTGCTCGACACAATGATGCCCGGCCATGCCATTGCCGATCACGATCAGCGTTTGCAGCTTGTTCAAACTGGCTACATTGGAATTCATAAACGACACCTGCCCTAAGCCCATCACGGTGAAAAAAAGCAAAAAAAAACGCCTGAAACCTTGCGGTTCCAGGCGTCTTTGCCTGTTCTTTTGCGGTGTTGAAAACCAGACGGCCATGCCTGATCCACCGATATTGCCCACGACCTGTGCGGCCAGTCGATCGTCGTTGACCGAGAGGGCTGCCCATCTTTTTCGGATGGGCTTGATGGGGATGATGCAGTGTTTGTGCCAGATCGCTGGCAGATACGTTCACGGCCGTGGAAACGCCTTGATGGCTGCGAGTCAGGCAGGTTTCTGGAGGGTTGAGTGGGCCTGGCGGCTGATGGTGCGCGAGGCGGGGAAACTCGGCAAACCGCTTCGCACTGGTGCACGTTGTCAGGCACGGCGCTTAAAAAGTGCATGCAGCGGTCGGTTTAAACATCATCGAAGGGAGCTTGTTTAACTGCCCTACAACTCACCTCTTGAAAGCTACAAGACCTTGCGCCGTTGCCTACGACTACGCCAGAATCCGCCGGCTTGTGCGCCCCGGGGCCGCTCGGTAACTTGATTCGCGTCACTACCCATCAGTGATCGGGTTTAGCAGCCCGTGGTTATCTAGTGAGGTGTACAGGCTCTATCAGTCAGGCATTCCCATGTCTGCGCTCGATGGTAGCTGTGCGCAGGGCGCCTTCGGGCGCGCCGGCTTGCTAGATCCCCGGTCTGCTAACCTGCGTACAGCTGCCTCCACTTTCGTTTAGCAGCAAGAGTGGCGGCACTCCATGTAAGGATCTAGCTAATGATAAAGCCGTCACCGAACCCCCCGGACACCGATCCCACCTCTCCGTACGAACCCGATTCAAAAAAACTCAACGAGGCTGCCGAGCGCGCCCTCGATTTCCACTTCCCGTCGTCTGCCGACATCAAAGCCACGCCGCGTACACCAAGCTCGCTGTTTACCGTCGACCCGCATGCCACCAGCGAAACCCTGATGGTCTATCTGGTCGAGACCCTGGCTTCGGTGGATGTGATGGTTCATCAGTTGGTGGATCTTCTTGACGGTGGGTCGCGCAATGCCCTGCTGGGCATTTCAAACAGCGTGATGCTGGCGGAGATTACGGCGAATCGGGTGCTGGATCAGATTGATCCGCCTTGATGGGTGTTGCCTGGCTCCTACGGGGATATGCGTACATCCATAAAGGTCAGGTCGGCTGTCAGGCCGCCTCGCTTTGGCTTTTGATTTTCTTGCCACATCGAGAGGCTTCGTTCCGGTTCTGCGTAGTGGGTAAACCGGCAAGGATGCCGGTTTAGCCGCGCTGGGCCATGAATGGCCCATCGCGGCGACCCACGGAGCAGGACCGGAGCGAGGGCATGCCGAGCCTTAGCGAGGCACCGAACGTCAGGGGCAAGAGCCCTTGGTTACTTGGGGCTCTTCCAAGTGACTCGCTGTAAGAGCGAAACCCTAGGTGGTCGTTACCGCAGGAATGGATATGTACGCCAGTAAGACAATCATCGAATGTCAGGACGCCTTCGCCGGCAAGCCTGGCTCCTACAGGGGGCTGTGTACATCCATAAAGGTCAGGTCGGCTATCAGGCCGCCATCGCTGGCAAGCCAGCTCCCACAGAGGATCGGGTACACCCGCAGCTCAGAGGGCGATATGGCAGAGTACTTCAGCAACACCGCGTATTACATTTCCCACGCCCAAAACGCGCGTCCTGACGCTCACGGAAAAACGCCTCGTAGGTCATCACCGGCTCGCCCGGATGGCTGATCGCCCTCTGTGCCACATAGTTGTCGTAATCGGGAACGCCCACCATCAAACGCGCGCTCTGGCTAAGGAAACTGGCGGCTTGCTGCAATTTGCGGATCATGGCAGTGCTCTCAATGAGATTTGGACAGCCCGATATAACCCCACGGATGTATCTGCAATGTGTCCACTTTCAGGTCATTTGTATTTTCATGTATTCAAGCCCCCGCGACCTTTTGGCGCATGACCGGCTGGCCATCGATTGAGCGCCAACGGGCAACAGTTTGTTAACATCCCTGCGCTTTTTCTCGTCTGATTGATCAGCCACTGTAGATATCCAGTCGCTACACAGGATGCTTTTTTCCATGAGTACGTTGTATTCCCGCCGTTC
This sequence comes from Pseudomonas sp. NPDC087336, assembly GCF_044744285.1. Taxonomy (NCBI): domain Bacteria; kingdom Pseudomonadati; phylum Pseudomonadota; class Gammaproteobacteria; order Pseudomonadales; family Pseudomonadaceae; genus Pseudomonas; species Pseudomonas sp. NPDC087336. The sequence goes on from NZ_JBIUYA010000007.1 coordinate 44,881, forward strand.
GGTCCTGCAAGGCATGAGCCTGTTGAGCCTCGGCCTGCTTGCTGGCTGCGATGACAGCAGCAAGCTGTCGTTCAAGTACGGCAAGGACCTGAGCGACAAGATCATGGGCCGCTCCTTCAAGCTCAAGGACACCGAGGGCGAAACCCGGATGCTCGGCAGCTACCAGGGCATGATGCCGATGATCTTCTTCGGCTTCACCCAATGCCCGGCGGTCTGCCCGACCACGCTGGCCCGCGCCGCCCAGGCGAAAAAACTGATGGGCCGCGATGGCGAGCGCCTGCAAGTGGTCTTCATCACCCTGGACCCCGAGCGCGATACCCCACAAATGCTCGACAAATACGTCAAGGCCTTCGATCCGAGTTTCGAGGCGCTGTATGGCACGCTGGAAGAAACCGCCGCCACCGCCAAGGAGTTCGGCGTATTCTTCGAGAAAGTCCCAAGCGGCGATACCTACACCCTGTCCCATACCGCGACCAGCTTCGTGTTCGACTCCCGTGGCAATTTGCGCCTCGGCCTGTCCGCGTCCCTTACCGCTCAAGAGTGCGCAGAAGACCTGCTCACCGTCATGGAGGTTTGCTGATGACTTCGTTTTGCGCACCACGTATCAAGCAGCTTGTACTGGGAATGGCCCTGATCGGCATGGCGTGGCAGGTGTCTGCGCAAACCCGGGTCAACGACGCCTGGGTCAGGGCGACGGTGGCCGGCCAGCCTTCGAGCGGCGCCTTCATGACCTTGCAGGCCGACACCGATAGCAAGCTGCTCGGTGTGCAGTCGCCGGTAGCGAAGATGGTGCAGATTCACCAGTCGAGCATGAAAGACGATGTGATGAGCATGCAGCAGGTCGAGTCCGTGGCGTTGCCGGCCGGCAAGCCGGTGAGCTTCGATCCCCATGGCTACCACATCATGCTCATGGACCTGACTGGCCAGATCAAGGAAGGCAGCAAAGTGCCATTGACCCTGACCGTGGAAAACGCCAAGGGCGAGAAAGAATCGATCACGGTAGACGCCGAGGCCCGGGCACTTGGTACGATGGATCACGGCAACATGGATCACAGCAAGATGCATTGAGAGTCTGACGGCCTCCCCGATGGAGGCCGCTCTTTGATGGGAGGTGCGCAACGATGACGACGAACACCGAAACCGCCATCCTGGCTGGCGGCTGCTTCTGGGGCATGCAGGACCTGTTTCGACGCTACCCGGGCGTGATCTCCACCCGGGTCGGTTACTCGGGCGGCGATGTGCCCAATGCCACCTACCGCAACCATGGCTCCCACGCCGAAGCGATCGAAATTGTCTTCGACCCGGAGCAGATCAGCTATCGCCAGATCCTCGAGTTTTTCTTCCAGATCCATGACCCAAGCACTCAAAACCGTCAGGGCAATGACCTGGGGACGAGCTATCGCTCTGCGCTCTATTACTTCGATGATGAACAGAAACGCATAGCCGAGGATACCGTAGCCGACGTTGACGCCTCCGGTCTCTGGCCTGGCAAGGTGGTCACTGAAATAGAGCCCGCCGGACCGTTCTGGGAAGCGGAGCCTGAGCATCAGGATTACCTCGAACACTACCCCAACGGCTACACCTGCCACTTCATACGACCGAACTGGACACTGCCCAGACGTAAATAATTGATTCAGACAGATCCGGCTTTCGCCATGCCGGTGGTCGTTTGAACGCGGCGCCCGGCCGCCCGGGTCGACACCAGGAAAATGAGACCCAAAAGACGCCTTGAAAGATTCCGCCTATCGGCTACAAATACTCCAGCTATTAGCCGTCTGCCCAAGGGCGGTCTAGCCTTATCTAACGCCGGTGCCGTCTGGCCGGCCTAGACCTGATAAGAAGATAAAGCAGGAGTCAGAAACCGACTAGGCGCACCGTGGGTCATCCCGTTGGCAATACGCTTGCCAGTGCCGGTGATGCCCATTTGGCCACGATGATCAGTTGATCGACTTGCTGGGCCAACAGCCTGAGTCATTGATTTCACTCACCGCCATCGAACCTGTAGGGACGCTGGCTGAATGAACACGACCAAAGGTAGCTCACAGATGGGAACTGAAACGAAATGCCCGTTCAATCACGCAGCGGGTGGTGGCACCACGAACCGCGATTGGTGGCCGAACCAGCTGAATCTGAAGATCCTGCACCAGCACTCGTCCCTGTCCACCCCCGCGGACGAGGGCTTCAACTACGCCAAGGCGTTCAAGAGCCTGGACTTTGCCGCGCTCAAGCGTGACCTGACCGCCCTGATGACCGATTCCCAAGACTGGTGGCCTGCGGACTTCGGACACTACGGACCGCTGTTCATCCGCATGTCCTGGCACGCCGCGGGCACCTACCGTACCGGCGATGGCCGGGGCGGTGCCGGTTCTGGCCAGCAGCGCTTTGCACCGCTCAACAGTTGGCCCGACAACGTCAGCCTGGACAAGGCGCGCCGCCTGCTGTGGCCGATCAAGCAAAAGTACGGCAACAGCATTTCCTGGGCCGACCTGATCGTCCTGACCGGTAACGTCGCGCTCGAAACCATGGGCTTCAAGACCTTCGGTTTTTCCGGCGGCCGGCCTGACGTCTGGGAACCGGACGAGGATGTCTACTGGGGCTCGGAAAACAAATGGCTGGGTGGCGACGTGCGCTACGACAAAGCGCAAAAAGCCATGCAAGAACCCGGCGAAGGCCCGCTCGTCGCAGAACCCGGGGAAAATGAGGAGAGCCGTACCGAGCAAGGACGCAATCTGGAGAACCCCCTGGCGGCCGTGCAAATGGGCCTGATCTATGTGAACCCGGAAGGCCCGGAAGGCAACCCGGACCCGGTGGCCGCTGGCAAGGACATCCGCGAGACCTTCGGCCGCATGGCCATGAATGATGAGGAAACCGTGGCGCTGATTGCCGGCGGCCACGCCTTCGGCAAGACCCATGGCGCCGGCCCCGCCGACAATGTCGGTGCCGAGCCCGAAGCCGCTGGCCTCGAAGAACAGGGCCTGGGCTGGAAGAACAAGTTCGGCACCGGCAAAGGCCCCGACACCATCACCAGTGGCCTGGAAGTGACCTGGACCACCACACCCACGAAATGGAGCAACAACTTCCTGGAGAACGTGTTCGGCTTCGAATGGGAACTCACCAAAAGCCCGGCGGGCGCCCATCAATGGACGCCGAAGAACGGTGCTGGCGCCGGGATCATTCCGGACGCGCACGACCCGTCCAAACGTCGCAACCCAACCATGCTGACCACCGACCTGGCGCTACGCTTCGACCCGATCTATGAGCCGATTGCACGGCGCTTCCTGCAGAACCCCGATCAACTGGCCGACGCGTTCGCCCGTGCCTGGTACAAGCTGCTTCACCGCGACATGGGCCCGCTCTCGCGCTACCTCGGCCCGGAAATGCCCAATGAAGAACTGTTGTGGCAAGACCCGATACCTGAAGTCGATCATCCGCTGGTCAACGACAGCGACGTCGCGGCCCTGAAAAGCAAGGTGCTGGCCTCGGGCCTGTCGGTCTCGCAACTGGTCACGACGGCTTGGGCCGCAGCTTCCAGTTTCCGTGGTTCGGACAAACGCGGCGGTGCCAACGGCGGTCGCTTGCGCCTGGCCCCGCAGAAGTTCTGGCAGGCCAACCAGCCCGACCAACTGGCGGGGGTCCTGACGAAACTGGAGGGCATCCAGCAGGAATTCAACGCCGGCGGCAAAAAGATCTCCCTGGCCGACCTGATCGTCCTCGCCGGTTGTGCAGGCGTTGAACAGGCGGCGAAAAATGCCGGGCATACGATCACGGTGCCTTTCTCGCCGGGGCGCACGGACGCTTCCCAGGAACAGACCGATGTCGAGTCTTTCGGTTTTCTCGAACCGATCGCCGATGGCTTCCGCAATTACCTCAAGGGCAGGTACCGCGTATCGGCGGAGTCGCTGTTGATCGACAAAGCACAGTTGCTGACCCTCACCGCGCCGGAAATGACCGCGCTGATTGGCGGCATGCGCGTGCTCAAGACCAACGTCGGACAGACTGCCCACGGCGTCTTCACCACACGGCCCGAGGCGTTGACCAAGGATTTCTTCACCAACCTGCTGGACATGGGCGTGGAATGGAAACCGGTGTCGGAGGCCCAGGAAGAGTTTGAAGCGGTCGACCGCAAGACCGGCCAGAAAAAGTGGACGGGCACGCGAGTCGATCTGGTCTTCGGTTCCAACTCGCAATTGCGCGCGCTGTCGGAATTCTATGCCAGTAACAGTGAGGAGAAGTTCGTTAAGGACTTTGTGGCGGCCTGGACCAAGGTGATGAACCTTGACCGCTTCGACCTGAGGTGAGCGGACCTGCCGGGTGAGTTGACGAGCGCGCAGCCTTGACTGCGCGCTCGAAGGTCACTCAATGGGGCGCGCGATGGATGGTCTTGAGCAGGTCTTCGGGGCTGATGTGCCCGACGACCTGCTGCACGCTGCCCGGTTGCGGCAAATCGAGGATGTGCCCCTTCATCTTGCCGATCACGTGCATCTCGCACGGCTTGCAATCGAATTTCAACGTCAGCACTTCGTCGCCATGGATCAACTGCATCGGCGCGACCTTGGTGCGCACGCCCGTCACGCCCTTGGCCTGCTTGGGGCACAGGTTGAAGGAGAACCGCAGGCAGTGCTTGGTGATCATCACCGGGACTTCGCCGGTCTCTTCATGGGCCTCGTAGGCCGCATCGATCAGCTTGACCCCGTGACGGTGATAGAAGTCACGGGCCTTCTGGTTGTAGACGTTGGCCAGGAACGACAGGTGCGACTCCGGGTACACCGGCGGCGGACTGGTCTCGGCCTTGCGGCCACCCCGTGGATGGGCCTGGATGCGGGCGACGGTCAACGCTTCGATCACTTCGCGACGCAGAGCCTTGAGCTGCGAGTTGGGAATGAAGAACGCCTGGGGTGCATCCAGCTTGATGTCGGTGGCGTGGTATTCGGTGGTGCCCAACTGACCCAGCAGGTCATGCAGCTGCTCAAGGGCCTGCTGCGGCTTGTTGGCCACGCCGAACGGACCGTCCAGGGCGACACTGGCGCTGATGCCCTCTTCGCTGGTGGCGGTCAGTTCCAGGCGCTCCTCGCGCAAGCGGGCGAACCAGGACAGACCGATCCGGCGCTCGGCCGAGGTTTTTTGCAGCGCCTGGGCCCAGTTGTGATCCAGGTTGCGGCTCAGCGGGTGATTCGGGCGCAACTGGTGCAAGCCCTTGGGCATCTCGTTCGGCTCGACGCGGTAGCGATAGCGTTTCTCGCCGTCCTCCTCGAACTCGCCTTTGGGCTCGGCGATGTTGGTCCGCCAGCCCACCACCTCACGCTTGACCAGTACGTTGAGGCCATCACCGTTGGACAGTGGCTCATGGGTGACCACCAGCAGATCGCGCTTGCCAACTTTTTCCACTACGCCCACTGGCAGGCCGGTAAAGGTTGGCGAGTCGAAGGCGCCGATGTCGATCTTGCGTTCGCTGACGAAGTAGTCGGTACTGCCACGGTGGAAAGTCTTGTCCGGATCGGGCAGGAAGAAATGCGCAGTGCGGCCGCTGGAGGCGCGGGCCAGGTCCGGGCGGTCTTCGAGCACATCGTCCAGGCGCTGACGGTAGTAGGCGGTGATGTTCTTCACGTAGCCCATGTCCTTGTAGCGCCCCTCGATCTTGAACGAGCGCACGCCAGCTTCCACCAGGGCGCGGATGTTGGCGCTCTGGTTGTTGTCCTTCATGGACAGCAGGTGCTTCTCGTAGGCAATCACCCCGCCCTTCTCGTCCTTGAGGGTGTACGGCAGGCGGCAGGCCTGGGAGCAGTCGCCGCGGTTGGCGCTACGGCCGGTCTGCGCGTGGGAAATATTGCACTGGCCGGAAAACGCCACACACAACGCGCCGTGAATGAAGAACTCGATCGCCGCCTCGGTTTCGTCGGCGATGGCGCGGATTTCCTGCAGGTTCAGCTCGCGGGCCAGTACCAGTTGCGAAAAACCGGCCTGGTCGAGGAACTTCGCCCGCTCCAGGGTGCGGATGTCGGTCTGGGTGCTGGCGTGCAGCTCGATCGGCGGGATGTCCAGTTCCATCACACCCAGGTCCTGGACGATCAGCGCGTCGACACCGGCATCGTACAGTTGATGGATCAGCTGGCGGGCCGGCTCCAGTTCATTGTCGTGCAGGATCGTATTGATCGTGGTGAACACCCGGGCGTGGTAGCGATGGGCGAACTCCACCAGCGCGGCGATATCGCTCACCTCGTTGCAGGCGTTGTGGCGAGCGCCGAAACTCGGGCCACCGAGGTAAACGGCGTCGGCGCCATGCAGGATGGCCTCGCGGGCGATAGCCACGTCACGGGCGGGGCTGAGCAATTCCAGGTGATGTTTGGGCAGGGACATAATATTTTTTAGTCAGGCTGTCACGGTCGAGGCGCGCATTGTAGCGGTGAAATGAGCGGGGGGCATCCGTGTACTGCCAGGTGGCTCCCGGATGTACCTGATGTGATCGTTCCCATGCGCCGCAAAGGAATGCCGCCAGGGACACTCTGCGTTCCGCTGACTGACATGAGCCGTGCGCAACGGTGACGCGGAGCGTCACAGGATGCATTCCCACGCAGAGCGTGGGAACGATCAAAGCGCAAGCATCCATAGACCTTTTGATGATCAGGCCTTGGCAGCCATCGCAGTAACTTCCACCCGCATACCCTCGACCGCCAGCGACGCCACGCCCACAGCCGCGCGCACGGGCCACGGCTTGGCGAAGAAACGCTTGTAGACCTCGTTGAAAGCAGCGCGGTCGGCCATGTCGGTGAGGTAGATGGTCAAATGCAGCACTCGGTCCATGGAGCTGCCGGCGCGCTCGAGCGCCACTTTCAGCGCTTGCAGGGTGCACTCGCTTTGCAGGGTGATATCGCCCAGTTCAAGGCTGCCATCGGCACGGGTCGGGATCTGGGTGGAGACCAGCATGCCGGCGAAACCGGCGACGTCGGAAGAGATGGAGTCCGCATCGGGATCGGGAACGAAGGTCAGGTCTTGGTTTGCCATGGGGGTCTCTTGCTTGAGGTGGTAAGGCGGCGTCGCAACATGTCAGCCGAGGCATTCATGCAGCAACGCCTGTTGCGACACCAGTTTACGGAACCGTCACGCCACCCGCTCGATTTTATCCGCGCGACGCTTCTTGCCGTCGCCGTTCCCGCGCAACAACACCCAACGCACAACCTTGTTCCAGGCATAAGCCACCGCAACGCCACCGATGACGGCGAAAATCACCCCGAGTAGCGGATAATCGCCGATGCGCCGGGCCACCGAGTGGAACTGGAAGTGCGTCAAGTAGATATACAGGGTCGAGGAGGCAATCAATGCCATGCCCCGCGCCATCAGACCGGGTACTGGAATGGACCGGACCCAGATCACCAGGAGCGTGGCCGGCACGGCGACATCGATATGATTCCAGATGACGGAGGCCAGCGGTCCAAAGCCCATCATCGCTACCATGTCCTGCCAACCCACCACCATGACGGCAAGGGCAGTGACGATCCACTTCTGGCTGGTTGAACTGGCACTGTGAATGGCCATGCCGAGCACCATGATCGGCAGGTAATGCTGTGGCACCCGATTGAACAGCGCGCTCGCATCGAACACATAGGTACTGATCAGCACATCAACCAGCGCCAACGCGCATGTCGCAATGACAAAACAACGAAACGGGTCTGCACTGATGATGTTCCTGATGCGCTCGAACGACAGTGCGAACCCGATGATCAACAGCATCTGCACCAGTACTTCTATGTACCAGTAGACGAAGTTACCGATCTGGTTGGGCGAATACCAATTGGAAATCAGCAACAATGATTGCCAATGCACCGTGTCGAACACCACCTGCACCAACACCGTGTACAGGACCGTGGGCACCGCGATAGTGGCTACGGACTTGACCAACGTTCGCACGCTACCGGACTCATTGATGGCCTTTAATTGAAACCTTGCCAGGCTGAACCCGGAAACCAGGAACAGGGCCATTGTTTCGCCGAACATCGGCCAATGTGCAGATACCTGAAAATGCCCCATCACAATCAACACGATGGAAACCACGCGTATAAACACCGGCACTTCCATTGCCCGGATCGAAAACCTCGAGGCCTTGGTGTCGCTTGCCAGTTCACACAACTCGAGTACCGGGATCATTTCCCATTGATCGGGCAGATGACCGATCAGCTCTTCCAGCACCATCGAAGCCTGGACGAACGAGAGTGAATCCCCGCCCAGCTCCACGAACGTCAACGCTGGATCGATGCGCGGCACTTCCAGGATCTCGGCCCAGGCCTGCGTCAACTTGAGCGCCAGCGGCGACAGATTCTGGCTCGCGCTGAGCGGTGCCGCCTGCTTGTCGACAAGCGCCTGCAACGCCCGCTTGTCGATTTTGCCGTTCGGCGTCAGAGGAATCGCCTCCACGTGCACGAACAACGCCGGCACCATGTAGTCGGGCAGCTGTTGTCCTACGTGATCACGCAACTCAACCGCTGAGACAGGCTTGGCGCAAACGCAACAGGCCACCAGTTTCACGTTCGATCGGTCGTTGTTGGCCAGCACCACGCACTGTTTGATTCGCGGATGCCTTGAGATCGAGGCTTCGATTTCAGCCAGTTCGATGCGATGGCCGCGGATCTTCACCTGGCTATCGCCGCGCCCGTGGAACATGACACTGCCATCGGCGAGATAAGTGCCCAGGTCGCCGGTCCGGTAGCAGATATCACCCTCGGCACGGGTGAAGGGATTGACCACGAATTTTTCCCGGGTCATTGCCGCGTCACCGTAGTAACCCAGGGACAGAAACGGGCTGCGGATCAGGATTTCCCCGACTTCGCCTTCTCCAACCAACTGATTGGCTTCATTGACCAGCAACAGTTGCGCGCCCTCGATCCCCTTACCCAGCGGGATCTTGGCGTTGTCGAACGTGGGATCGACTTGATGGTAAGCCATTGCCTGTGGCGTTTCGGTCGTGCCGTAGAAGTTGACGCTGACGGCGTTGGGGGCGATGGCGCGTATTTGCTGGTAAAGGGTGCTGCTCAAGGCATCACCCCCCCAGAATAGATAGCGCAGCTCATTGAACTGCAATCCACTGATCTTCGCCCCGGTTTCGATGAGTTTGCCCAGGGGCGGCGTGAGGTGAATGATGGAGATCCCGTGCTGGTGTATCCACCTCGCCAATGCCGCTGGATCGATCACGGTCGATTGGGCCGGGATGATGACTTTCGCGCCAATGGAGAGCGGCGTGAACACGTCCCTGTAGACCGGGTCGTGGCCGAGCCCCGACAGCAGGGAAAAGCAACTGTCCCTGGTCAAAGAATGACGTTGGCTATGCCATTCGATGAAATGAACCAAGGGCGCGTGATGGGTGACAATCCCCTTCGGCTCGCCGGTACTGCCCGAGGTGAAGGTGATATAGGCCGGGTCTCCAGGGTTGACCTCGGGCAAGGCCCTTGGCTCGACGGCGAACGCCTTCAGCGCGTCGCCGGGCATCTGCGGTATGTTGACCACGCGTACGGACGAATGCTGGGGATCGAGCTCGAAGGCGGCCTCGCCACATACCAGGACAAAGGTCGGCTTGAGCACCTGGATGATCTGTTCGATGCGCACACGGGGATAGGCCATGTCGGCAACGCTAAACGTCAAGCCGGCGCGCGAGGCACCGAGCATGGCGTAGACCAGGCCGGCGCAGCGACTGGAGACGATCACGACCCGGTCGGATGCTCTCGCGCCCTGTTCAAGCAGAAAACAGGCAAGGCGCTGGCTTATAGCTTCAAGTTCGCCGTAGCTGCACGTGGCGTCTTGAGAAACCACGGCAACGGCTTCGGGCGTGCGTCCAGCGTGCTGCAGGAAGTCCATGAATATCGGACGTTCGACACAATACTCCAGATCAAGCGTCGGGTTTGGGCGCGCTTCCTGCATTTGATTGATTGACTCCCCATGGCCTGTAGGACGTAGACACGACGGGACGCCCGCAAACGAGAGATTCCCCCCTCAAGACGCTAGCACAGCTCCCGCTGCCCGCCAGTCCGTCGGCCAACATGCGCTGGAGCCTTTGCCGTTATCCCCGCCATTGCCGGGGGCTGACCCCGGTCTTGCGGCGAAAAGCCCGGGCCAGTGCCGAAGGGCTTTCATAACCAACCTCCTCGGCGATCAAGGCAATGGGCTTGCCTTCACGCAGGCGTTTTTGCGCCAGGCTGATGCGCCAGCTCACCAGATAATCAACCGGGGCCTGCCCGACCACCCGCTTGAAGTGCTCGGCGAAACTGGCCCGGGACATGTTGGCCGCTAACGACAGTTCGGCCACGCTCCAGGCCTTGCCGGGCGACTCGTGCATGAGGCTCAAGGGGCGCGCCAGGCGAGGATCGGCCAGGCCGGCCATCATGCCCGGCGACTGATTGCTGCTGTTCAGGATGTGCCGCAACAACAGGATCACCACCAGCTCGAACAGCCGGTCCATCACCGCCTCACGACCACAGGTACCGTCGAAGGCTTCGTTGAACAACCATTGCAGCGTGCTGGCCAGGGTCGGGATTTCATCCAGCTTCAGCACCAGGTAATCCGGCAGCGCCGTAGCGAGGGCGTTGCCCGCGCCGCCGTCGAAGTCCAGGGACGCGCACACCAGCTGTGTATCGCTGTCTTGTGCGGCAAGCAGGCGGTGGCGATACGGCCGGGGGAAAAAGATCAGCGTCGGTTCGGTGATGTGCAGCTCACGCTCGTCCGCGAGCCTGAGGGCCAACTCGCCCGCCTGGAGCAAATGCAAATGACCGCAGGTCTGGCTGCCATCGAACACCGTCGTGCCGCAAAACGCACCGCTGTGAAAGGTCCCGGCATTGACGCCGAAATGCGCAAGCAATGTGGACAAGCGATCCATGAATGAGCTCCGACGGAAGTTCTGGACGATCTGTCGCATATCGTCGACGATTTGCATCCAATAGACCAGCCCGATTCACTAGCATCCACTCCGTACCCAGCGCTTGTCGCGCATTGACTACGGAGAATCACCATGCCACGTATTACCCCTGTCAGCCTTGAACACGCCACCGAGACCACCCGCCCATTGCTCGAAGGCGTGCAGAAGAAAATTGGCTTCCTGCCCAACGTGTTCCGGGTCCTGGCCCATGCCCCCACCGTACTGGCCTCCTACCTGCAGAACTCGGTGGCATTGGGCAAGACGTCCTTGAGCGCCACACAGAAGGAAGCGATTTTCCTCGCTACCTCCCAGGTCAACGGCTGCGACTACTGCCTGGCGGCGCACACGCTATTTGCCGGCAAGGCGGGGCTTTCCGGCCAGGAGATCCTTAGCGCCCGCGAAGGCCAGCTCGATGCCTACGCGTTGCTCGCCCGGCAAATCACCGAAAGCCGAGGCCACTTGAGTAGCGAGCAAATTGCCGCGGCCCGCGCCGCTGGAATCGATGACGGGAAAATCATCGAAGTGGTCGCCCATGTCGCTTCGCAAACGCTGACCAACTACCTGAACAACGTCGCCCTGACCGAGATCGACTTTCCGGCCATCGACGCCTGACCCATCCTGCTGCCGAGGAAAAATTTCATGAAAACGGTAACCCTGTACACCACCGACACCTGCCCTTTCTGCCGCAGCGCCAAGGCACTGCTGGCCGGCAAAGGCGTCGCGCCCCAGGAGATCGACATTCAGCGCACGCCCGGCAAACTTGAAGAAATGCTCAGCCGCAGCGGCCGGCGCAGCGTGCCGCAGATTTTCATCGACGACACGCACATCGGCGGCTTCGACGACCTGGCCAGACTGGATCGCCAGGGCGCCTTGCTGTCGATGCTGGCCTGACCCCCTGTAGGAGCGAGCACGCTCGCGAAAGACTCAAGCGCGCCGCGTTCAGCCAGGAAACACGCGTTTTCGTTAACAACCATCGTCGGAACGCCGCCCGGAGCATGCTCGCTCCTACCTCCTACGTATTGGTCTTCAACTTGGTCCACAGTCGCGTGGTCAAGCGGGCGATGGAAGCTGGCAAGTCCTCTACCGTGAACAACTTGTCCATCACCGATTTGGGCGGGTAGATCGCCAGGTCCTGTTTCACCGCCGGCACCACATCGGCATCCGCTACGCGATTGGGATTGGCGTAGTGGATGCTGTTGCTGATGTTGGCAATCACCTGGGGCTGCAGCAGGTAGTTCATGTAGGTGTAGCCGTTCTTCGGGTGCGGTGCGCTCTTGGGCATGACCACCATGTCGAACCACAACGTGGAGCCCTCTTGCGGGATCGAATAGGCGATGTCGATGCCGTTTTTCGCTTCCCTGGCGCTGGCAGCCGCCTGCACGATGTCGCCATTGAAGCCGATCACCGCGCAGACGTTGCCGTTGGCCAAGTCGCTGATGTACTTGGAGGCGTGGAAATACTGGACGTAAGGCCGGATCTTCAGCAGCGCCTGTTCGGCTTTCTTGTAGTCGGCCGGGTCATGGCTGTGGGGTGGCAAGCCCAGGTAGTTGAGGGTGATCGGCAGCACTTGCGTCGGGTTGTCGATGATCGCCACGCCACATTCGCTGAGTTTTTTGATATTGGCCTCATCGAAAAACAGGCTCCAGGAACGGGTGACGTCGGTGTTGCCGAAGATCGCCTTGATCTTCTCGACGTTATAGCCAATGCCCGCGGTGCCCCACATGTAGGGATAACCGTACTGGTTGCCGGGGTCGTTGACCTCGAGCTTTTTCATCAGCACCGGATCAAGGTTGCTCCAGCCCGGCAACTGGCTCCTGTCGAGCTTCTGGATCGCACCGGCCTTGATCAGGCGAGACAGGAAATGGTTCGACGGGCTGACCACGTCATACCCGGTATTGCCCGTCATCAACTTCGATTCCAGCACTTCGTTGCTGTCATGGATGTCGTAGGTGGCCTTGATCCCGGTTTCCCGGGTGAACGTGGCCAGGGTGTCGTCGGCGATGTAGCCGTTCCAGTTGGAAATGTTCACGGTTTCATCGGCGTAGGCGGCGGTGCAAAACGCAGAGAGCAGTGCCACCAGGGAAACGTTATTGACGCGCATGTTCGATCACCTTCGTGTTGAAGTGCTTTTGTTGTGAGTGAAGGGCGGAGTTTTAGATTTCGCTTCTGGCCCGGGCCGTCTCTACGCGCATACGCAGCATGGCACCGATATCCAGCAAGGGCTTGGGCGGCAGCCAGCCGGGCTGGGCGCGCTGGATGACCAGTTGCAGAACGGGTGAGTCAATACCCGATGCCAACTCCGCCAGCAGCCGCCCCCACAGCGTGCCGCGCGCCACGCCGGAGCCGTTGCACCCGGCCACGGCGAACACGCCCTCCTCGACCTTGGCGAAATACGGCTGCCCGGAGCGCGAAGCGCTGAGGTGGCCGGTCCAGGTGTATTGAATGTCCTGCGCACCCAACAGCGGAAATCGACGCTGCAAGCCCAGTACATGGTGCTGGCGCCGGGTCGCCAGCTCGCCGGGCGACAAGTCGTGGGCGCGGTACTCGGCGGTATTGCGAATCATCACCCGGCGATCCGGGGTCAGGCGCACCGTGGCCCCCAGGGGACGGGTCGACAGCACGCCCCAGGGTTCGACGGCGCCAAGGGCCTGGAATTCTTCGTCGCTCAGGGGCCGGGTGAGGCTGGCGCTGAGTTCCATGGCGAAGGTGCCGCTGTCACGGATACCGGAACGGGGAATGAAGGCATTGAGGCACACCAGCACTTTGCTGGCCTCGACGCAGCCATCCACGCCGCTGGCGCGGATGCGACCATTACCCAGGCGCTGCAGGCCGCTGATTTCGGTGTTTTCGAACAGGGTGACCTGCGGCGGCAGTGCATCGAGCAGCCCTTTGACGTATTTCGCCGGTTGCAGCAACGCATTACCATTGCCGCACCAGATCGCCGCCTCGTAGTGCCGGGTTCCCAGCCTCTGGCTCAACGCATTACCTTGCAGAAACTCGGCAGAGGCTCCCACCGCGCGCAATGTCTGCAACTTGGCCTCGACCTCGGTCAACTTGCGCGGATCGCTGACCGCAAAGAAATAGCCCGATTCACGGAAATCACATTCGATACCATGCCGGGTTATGCGCTGGCGCACCTCGTCGCTGGCGGCTCGGGCAATCGAGGTGTCGACCTGGAAGCCGGCGAAACCGGGGCGGCCTTGCAACTCGGCATGGGTGGGGTGTTCGTGGGCGACCACGAACCCCGAATTGCGCGCCGACGCCCCTTGCGCGGCGCGCTGGCGGTCAACCAGCACAATGCGTGCCCTGGGATGCAATTGCGCCAGTGAATGAGCGGCACACAACCCCGTGATGCCGGCACCGATCACCAGCCAATCAGCCTGCTGCGTGCCCTTGAGCGGATCGCGCAACGGGCTGTCCCCGGCTTGTGCAATCCAGCCACATACGTTTTCCATGCGTCACCTCGTTGACTGTCGTGGTGCAGCCCCCCTTTCACAACCACGCATGCAGCATTCGCATGAGTGGTTGGAGATGGTGACCGCCATGACTAGAATCTAAAGGGACACCGCAACGACAACCAACGTTATTAAATCATCCTGGTATTCTGAAAACGCATGGATAACATTCGCCACGTTCCCTCGCTCCAGGGCCTGCAGGCCTTGGTCGAAGTTGCTGATTCGGGCAGCTTCACCCAGGCGGCGCAAACGCTGTGCCTGACCCAAAGCGCCGTGAGCCGCAAAATCCAGCAATTGGAGAGCCACTACGGCGCCTCGCTGTTCCAAAGGACCAGCCGCAGCCTGCAGCTGACAGCGCAAGGCGAACAGGTGCTCGCCAGTGCGCGGCATATCCTTGAACACCTAAAGGCCCTCGAGGACCGGATCGCCCCGCAAAAACGCCCGTTCCGCATCCGCATGCACGTGTCACTGGCCGTGCGCTGGCTGCTGCCCAGGCTGAGTGACTTTTACCGGCATCACCCGCAGGTATCCCTGGCGATCGAGACCGTCGCCACGGAGGTGGTGGAACCGGACAACGACTGCGACGCCTACATCCTCTATCTGCCCGAACCGTCCGGTGCCGCGGATTGCGTGACGCTGTTCGAGGAAGCGCTGGTGCCGGTGTGCGCGCCAGGGCTGGCACTGGCATCGCTGGAGGAACTGTCGGGCTTCGCCTTGCTGCATCGCTCAGCCGACAGGAACGACTGGAAGCATTGGTTGGACGCCAATGGCGGCAAGACTCTGGAGAATTTTCGCCATATCCCCTTCAACCTCGACGAACTGGCCCTCGATGCCGCCGCGCGGGGTTTGGGCGTGGCCATGACCGACATGACCCTGGCCGGCGAGTCGATTGAGCGCGGCGTGCTGGTCATTCCGTTTGGCGAGCCATTGAAGACTCGCGGGATTTATTCGCTGTGCCTGCAGCCTTCGGCGGCTGCGCATCCTTCTTGCACGCAGGTTATGCAGTGGTTTTCCGGGCAGGTTGTAACACCCCACAACCTGTAAGCACGCATTTGAAAGTCAGCGACGCTTCGTCATACACCCGCTTGCGAAACATCAAGGGATTTCAAGAAATACCAAAGCCTGATTTTCCTCAAGACACGTAACGGGAACCAAATAACATTTTTCCTGGGCGCTTCACTGCCTACCCTGTGCGCCATCAGTTCTTTATGGACATGGGGTATTTCATTAATGAGTCGCTCCAACATTGCAGGCTCCGAGTCACCCGAAAGCGACCCGGAATAATGAATGATGCTTGAATTTTTCATGGACGGTGTCGCTGATGGACCGACGATATGTCCAGGAAACACCATGTGATGCTCCACAAGGCTCAAGTGGCGCCAGCTGATATTATGCTTTACCAGCACGGGAGAAATAACAACCTGGTCGGCATACCATGCAGACCCTGAACTACTGGCCAATTTACTTTTCAGTAGCTTTTCGAATGCTGAAACATAGTTTTCAGCAAAACAACTGCTTCTACGCCAGACAAAGGCACCTGAGTTGAAGAAAGCGCGCATTTTTACCACCGGGCTATCCAGTGATATCCAGGGAAGCTCATCGAAATTGGCACCTAATAACTTGCACAGCGATTGCCAGTAAGGCGTATTTTTTGCATCCCCCTCATGAATAGCAGGCGGAAGATATTCTGCACGGGCGGCAAAATCAACGCCTGAATCCAACAGCAGCCCCGACGGCTCCGACGCGATCAAAATGTCACTATCAAGCCAGGAAATTAAATCAGTGGTTGCATTACATTGCGCCCAATATACGGCTGCCGGCTTGTTTGAATAGTTGAACCAAGGCGCTACATTATAGGCACTGTCATCGACGTAAGTTACGTTCAACTCGCGCATTGCGCGCAACGTTGCTTGCGAAAGGGGTGCACCCAGACGCGCCTTTACTGCAAACACTGTACAATTTGCCAACCGACCGCCAAACTTTCTGAGCGTTTTGATCATAAGGAGAGTTTGACTTTCAAGCCGACCACTTTCAATACAACAAACAAACGAAATCGATGGCGTTGAAACCTGCGCATCAAACACCTGCCGATCTGAATTTAAAGAATTAGACATTTGACATAAATCCTTTTGACAGGGCGAACAGCATGGTTTCCAGCGGATACGGCTTGCGGCCACCGCCAGCCTTTGGGCAATACGGCTCAATCAACATCGGCAAGGAGTCGTTCGCTGCGCGTTTGCTTGCGCTTGCCGGCAAAGTCGAAATCGAAAAAGCTCATTTCGCACGCTTTCACCTCAAGGGCCCCGTCGGACATCAGCCTTTATTGAATTCACCATAGATTGCTTCCGGCGTTTTTCAAGACAGTTGTCGCCTGGCACAACTACGCCCTCCCCCCAAAAAAGCTGCAGCACTCAATCGTCTTCGTGCAACTTGATACCACGGGCATGCAGCAGATACGGCACCACCAGCACCAACAGCGTCAGGGCCATGAACACCGCCGAAATGGGCTGGGTCAAAAACACCGTCCAGTCGCCTTCGCTGATGGACAGGGCATTGCGCAGCTGTTTCTCAGCCATCGGGCCGAGCAGCATGCCGACGATCACCGGCGCCACCGGGAAGTCGAAGCGCCGCATCAGCACGCCAGCCCAACCGATGCCCAGCATCAGCAGCAGGTCGAAGGAAGAATGGCGCATGCCGTAGACGCCAATGGTGGCGAACACCAGGATCCCGGCGTTGAGGTACGGCCGGGGGATCTGCAGCAGCTTGACCCACAAGCCCACCAACGGCAGGTTCAATACCAACAGGATGACGTTGCCGATGTACAGCGAAGCCACCAGGGTCCAGACCAGTTCGGCGGAGGTTTCGAAGAGCATCGGCCCCGGTTGCAGGTTGTAGTTCTGGAACGCTGCCAACAGGATCGCCGCCGTGGCGGACGTCGGTATACCCAGGGTCAGCAATGGCACCAAAGAGCCCGTGGCGCTCGCGTTGTTGGCCGCTTCCGGGCCGGCCACCCCTTCGATGGCGCCCTGGCCTTTGTTGGCCGAAAACTCTTTCGGGTGCTTGCTCAGCTTGCGTTCGGTGGAATAGGACAGAAAGGTCGGGATCTCGGCGCCGCCAGCCGGAATCGAACCGAACGGGAAACCGATCAACGTACCGCGCAACCAGGCAGGCACCGAGCGTTTCCAGTCGGCGCGGGTCATCCACAACGACGTCAGGCGATGCCGGCCCTCCGCTTGCTCAGGTTGATAAAGCAGGCTGTACAGCGCTTCGCCGACTGCGAACAAACCGACCGCCACCAGCACCACCTCGATACCATCCACCATTTCCGGCACGCCCAGGGTGTAGCGGGCAATGCCCGACGTGGAGTCCAGGCCGATCAGGCCAATGGTCAATCCGATCCCCAGTGAAGCAAAGCCACGCAGCATCGAGGCGCCGAGTACCGCCGACACCGTGGTGAAGGACAGCACCAGGATCGCGAAATACTCCGCCGGCCCGAAATTCAGCGCCAGCCTGGCCACGACCGGTGCGAACAGGGTCAGCAGTATGGTCGCGATGGTGCCAGCGACAAAGGAGCCGATCGCCGCCGTGGCCAGCGCCGGCCCTGCCCGGCCATTGCGCGCCATGAGGTTACCTTCCAGGGCCGTGACCATGGAGGACGACTCACCGGGCGTATTGAGCAGGATCGAGGTGGTGGAGCCGCCGAACTGCGCGCCGTAGTAGATCCCGGCGAACATGATCAGGGCGCCCGTGGGATCGACCTTGGCGGTGATCGGCAGCAGCAAGGCCACCGTCAGCGCCGGCCCGATCCCCGGCAACACGCCGATGGCGGTGCCCAGCAGGCAACCGATGAAGCCCCACAACAGATTGATCGGCGTCAGCGCCGCGGAAAAACCCATCGCCAGGTTGGCGAGAATGTCCATGCTGTCGATCTCCTTGGATCAGATCCAGGCGTTGACCAGCGGCGGCAGGGAAACCCCCAGCCCGGTGTTGAACAACCAGTAGATCGGCAGGGTCAGGGCCATGCCGATGGCCAGGTCGCGCAGCGGATGACGACTGCCAAAGCCCCGCGCCGAACAGGCAAACAGCAAGCCGGCCGCCAGCACGAAACCGATGAGATTGATGAGCAAGGCCACGCCGATTAAACCTGCGGTGACCCAGGCTGCGCCGGCCTTGCCGCCCGCCACGGTGGGGGCCGGTTCGTCATCCAGTTCGCGAAAACCGCCGCTGACCGCCTGATAGCTCAACAACAGGCCCACCCCCCCAACAAACCCCGCGACCAGGAAGGGGTAGACATAGGCCGGCAGAATGACGAAGCCCATTTCCGGCGGAAAACGCCAGGCGCCTACCGCCAGCACGAGGCTGAGGACAATCAGGCCAACGCCGATGGCCAATTGGGTCGGCACGACAGTGCGCGATCCGGTCATTTCAAAGCAACCCGACCTTGACCAGCATCGCGCGCAACCGCACGTGTTCTTCGTCGACGAATTTGCCGAAATCCTCACCGGTCAGCACGCTCTCCGTCCAGGCATTGATTCGAAGGTTGTCTTGCCAGACTTTGCTTTTGCTGGCGGCCAGCACGGCGTCGGTCACTTGCTTGCGCTGCTCTGGCGTGAGGCCGGCTGCGCCATAGACCCCACGCCAGTTGCCGATGATCACGTCGTAGCCACTTTCCTTGATGGTGGGCGCATCGATCCCGGGCACGCGCTCGGGTGCGCCGATGGCGAGCACGCGGATCTGGCCATTCTTGATGTATTGGCCCAGTTCGGCATATCCACCGGTCAGCACTTTGATCTGACCGCCCAGGGTCTGGGCGACGATTTCACCCCCACCGCCGGTGGCGATGTAATTGACCTTGTTGACCGGCACATCGAGCTTGCCGGCCAGCTCGGCGATGCCGATATGGTCGATTGAACCTTTGGAACCGCCCCCCCAGGTAACGCTGGTCGGCTTGGCCTTGAAGTCCTTGATCAGGTCGTCGAGGGTCTTGTACGGCGAGTCCTTGCGCACCGCGATCACGTTGTATTCGGTGAACAGCCGGGCGATCGGCGTCACGTCTTTCAAGCTGATCTGCGGCTTGTTCTGTTCGATGCCCGCGACCATGATCGCACCCACCACCAGCAACGCATTCGGGTCGCCCTTGGTGCTGTTGGCGAACTGCGCCAGCCCCAGCGTACCGCCGGCACCGCCCTTGTTCTCAAAGGTGACGGCCTTGGCAGCATTGGCCTCGATCAGGGCTTTGCCGAGCACCCGGGCCGTCTGATCATAGCCGCCGCCGACGGAACCGGGGGCCATGAACTTCACGGTATCCAGCGCCAGCGCCGACGTCGTGAATGCGGCGGCGACAAGGCCCATAGCCAGGCAATGACTGGCGCGGCGGAACAAAGCAGACATGGTGTCTCTCCCTTTTACGTTGTTTTTATGGGTGCCATCTGCGGTAAGCGTAGAACATGGTTCCGTCGAAGGCCTTCCGAGCATTGCGAGTCCTGCGTCACAGACTGAAACATTCTTTTGGTCGGGGCGTTCCAGCGGCCGAAATGCGCCAACTATCCTGAAAAACATCGACCCGCAACCTCTGCAACAGGAGAACCCCGCCATGAACATCATGCTCAAGGGCTTTGGCGTGACATTGTTGTCGGTGGCTACGGCGGCGTTCGCCCATCACGGCTGGAGCGAGTACGACTCCAGCAAACCCTTGCAACTGAGCGGCACCATCGAAGCGTCCGGTTACTCCCACCCCCACGGCTTCATAAACCTCAAGACGGCTGACAAGACCTGGAACGTGGTGCTCGCACCGCCCTCGCGCATGGAGAACCGTGGGCTGTCCAAGGACATGCTGGCGGTCGGCACCCAAGCCAGCGTAGTCGGTTATCAGAACCGCAACAAACCCGATGAGTTACGTGCAGAACGCATCACGATCGGCGACAAAACCACAGAATTGCGCTAATGGAAAGCAACCAGGGCTGGATGGACTGGCTGAATGATTCGTCACTCGGGTCAGCCATGCGCGGTGATCTGTGGCTATACCCGTTGGTGGAGGTGGTGCACATCCTCGGCTTCGCGATACTGGTAGGTTCAGTGGTGATGTTCGATCTGCGGGTACTGGGCGTATCGCGCAATATTCAGGTGACGGCCCTCGCCCGCCATCTCCTGCCATGGTCCGTTGCGGCTCTGCTGTTGATCGTTCCGGCCGGGCTGATGATGTTTTCCGCTCACCCCCACGACTTCGCCTCCAATGACATATTCATCCTCAAGCTGTGCCTGATTGCCACGGCGGGTCTCAACGCCGTGTTGTTCCATGTTGGCGTGTACCGTTCCGTGACAGCGTGGGATACCGGCCACCCGGCACCGGGCGTGGCCAGGTTGCAGGCCCTGTGTTCCATCGCGCTCTGGGTCAGCGTGATCCTCTGCGGCCGATTGCTGGCCTACACCTGAACGATCCGATGCATTACAGGCTTGCCATTAAGTTGCGTCTGCACCGTTGCACATCCGTCCAAAAAAGCCTCGATAACGTGAGTCATGACCTAACCTCATAGGCGCAATGACACACAACCAGTCGAGCACGCCCATGCGTTATGCATTGAAGTTAGTGATCCTCATCGCTTTCGCGCTGTCGGGACCGAGCGCCGGATGGCTGGCGGCGGCGCCCATACCCGATACCCCCGCCACGACATCCCCGTCCGTCAGCGTTTCCGACAGCGAACTGGAGGCGCTGCAGAGCCAACTCAGCACTTTCAAACAGCAGGTATCACAGGCCAGCAACTACAGCCAGCTCGAAGAGCCGCAGGATCTGGTTCAGGCGCTGGTCCGCGAGGTCGATCGCCTGTCGGCACTGCTGTTGCCCGAGCAAGCTCAACTGCAGGCTCAATTGGGTGTGCTGGGCCCCGCACCACCCGATGCCGTGACTGAACAACCCGATATCGCCCTGCAAAGAACCACACTGACCGAACAAAAAGTCCGGGTCGACTCCAAACTCAAAGCCCTGGCATCGCTCAAAGGCAGCGCCACCGAACTGCTGACCCAGATAGCCGCTATCCGCCGCAGCCTGCTGGAAACCGAAGTGACCCAGCAGACCAGGAGCATCCTCAATCCATGGTACTGGGCCCCCCTGCTCAATCCGCCAGAGCAAGACCGGCAAAAATTCCGCGCCTTCCTGCGACAGATTGGCGACACCCTCAATGCCACCTGGCAACCGGGCAATCGCCTGCTGACCAACCTGTTGCTCGCCATGGCCCTGGTGCTTTGGTTCGTAGGGCGGCAACTGGCCGAACGCGGACTGACCTGGTTGTGCGTCCATCGCATGCCTGAAGGTCGCCTGCGGCGTAGCGCCCTGGCCCTGGCTTCGGCACTGGCCACAGTGTTGGCGGCCTGGTGCGCCTTGCAGTTGCTGTTCTTTGCCGTCACCCGCGGCCTGCCGCTGACGCCACAACTGGCGGGGTTTTCCCAGGACTTCGAAAAGGTCATCTATACCTGCGTGCTGATTACTGGCCTGAGTCGCGCGCTGCTGTCCACGCAACACCCTTCATGGCGCCTGCCGGCCATTGCCGATCCGCTTGCCCTGGCGATCAAACCCTACTCCACACGCCTGGCCTTCGCACTACTGGTAATGGTGTCGCTGGCACAGATGACCAATGCCACCGGCATGAGCCCGGAATTGGTGATCGCTGTCCGAGGTCTGGCCGCACTGGTCGTTTCGGTATTGATCGCGACATTGCTGCTGCGCGTAAGCAAAACCCGCCGGGCCATGGTAATCGCGGGCATAGCTCCCGAAGGTGGCCGGACGCTGGCCGGGGTGATTTATTCGCTCGCCAGCCTTGCGATCGTGATTTCACTCCTGGCCTTGCTCGCCGGCTACGTGTCACTGTCGCGCTTCATCACCTACGAACTGGTGTGGTTTTCCATCATATTTGCCGGCTTCTACTTGCTGACCCAGTTGCTCAAAGACGGCTGCGAGCACCTGTTTTCCCCCCGCACCTCCTCCGGCAAGGCCCTGAAACAGTTACTGGGCATTGGTGATACGCGGCTGGAACAGATTTCGATCATCCTGTCCGGTGCCGGCCGCGCCACCCTGTTGCTCATCGCGCTGATTACCCTGGTGGTGGGTGGGATCGGATCGACGCTCTCACAACTGGCCACCAACATCCTCGCCATCCTTGGCGGCGACGGCCTGCGCAAACTGAATATCGTCCCGGCCAACCTGTTGCAAGCGGTACTCGCCGTGATCATCGGCATCTACCTGATTCGTTCGCTACGGCGCTGGCTGGACGACGAGTTCCTGCCGAAAACCGAAATGGACCCTGGCATGTGTGCCTCGCTCAGCACGCTGTTCTCCAACATCGGCTACGCACTGGTGCTGCTGTTGATGCTGTCATCGCTGGGGGTCAAGTGGACCAACCTGGCCTGGATCGTCAGCGCCCTGTCGGTGGGTATCGGCTTCGGCCTGCAGGAGATCGTCAAGAACTTCGTCTCCGGCATCATCCTGTTGACCGAACGCCCGGTGAAAGTCGGCGACCTGATCAGCATCAGCGGGGTCGAAGGCGACATTCGCCGGATCAACGTGCGAGCCACCGAAATACAGCTGGCCGACCGCTCGATCGTGATCGTACCCAATTCGCAATTGATCTCGCAGAACCTGCGCAACGTCACCCTCGGCGGCAGTGCCCAAGGGGTGGCAACCCTTGAACTGATGTTCCCGCTGGACATCGACCCCGAGCAAGTGCGCAGCCTGCTGTACGACACCTTCAGCGAGCACGAGACCATTCTGGAAAAGCCGGCACCGGTGGTGCGTTTCAGCCAACTCAAGCCTGAAGGCATTACCCTGACCGTCACCGGTTACGTCAACAGCCCGCGCATGGTCACCGCGATCAAGAGCGAGCTGCTGTTCGAGATTCTCAAGCGGCTGGGTGCCGCCGGGATAGAACTGGCGAAACCGCCAGTGGCGTGAGTGGCGTGATTGGCGTCACGCCCCAGGCCGTTTCATGCATCAGTGGGCGATGCACACCGACTTGAGCTCAGTGTAGGCCTCGATCACCGCACGCCCGAACTCGCGCCCCATGCCCGACTGCTTGACGCCACCAAACGGCATCGCCGGGTCGAGCAACACGTGGGCGTTGACCCACACCGTACCCGCTTCGATGCGCGGCACCAGGTTCATCGCCTTGCCCAGGTCGTTGGTCCACAAGCTGGCGGCCAACCCGTAACGGTTGTCGTTGGCCAGCGCGATGACGGCGTCTTCATCGTCGAACGGCATCACGCCCAGCACCGGGCCGAACACCTCTTCGCGCGCCACGGCCATGCTGTGGTCGATGTCGGCGAGGATGGTCGGCTGGACAAAGAAACCCTCGCCTTCCAGCAACTCGCCGCCAGCCACTACTCGCGCACCTTCCTGGCGGGCCAGCTCGATATGCTTGAGCACGCTCTGCTGTTGCTTACGCGACACCAGGGGGTTGATCGCCGCCGCGCAGTTCATGCCCGCGCCAATCGGCATCGCCGAGACCGCCGCCGCCAGGGCCTCGACGAATTTGTCGTGGATCGAGCGATGCACGTAGAAGCGCGAAGCCGCCGCGCACACCTGGCCATTGTTCAGCAGGCCACCGAGGATCGCGCCCTGCACGGCTTTTTCGATGTCGGCATCGGCGAGCACGATCATCGGGTTCTTGCCGCCCAGCTCCAGGGAGAAGCGCGTCATGTTTTCCATGCACGCCACGCCCACGCTCTTGCCCACGGCGGTGGAGCCGGTGAACGACACTTTGCTCACCAGTGGGTGCGCAGTCAGCACGCCGCCGACCGAGGCACCACCCCCGGTCACCACGTTGAACACACCGGCCGGAATGCCCGCTTCAAGGGCCAGCTCGGCCAGGCGCATGGCGGTCAATGGGGTTTCCATCGCCGGCTTGATGATCACCGTGCAACCGGTGGCCAGCGCCGGCATCAGTTTCCAGGCGGCGATCAGCAGCGGGAAGTTCCACGGCACGATACCGACCACGACACCCACCGGCTCACGCTTGGTGAACGCCGTGAACTTGGCACCCGGCGGCAGCGGGATCGACACATCGAAGGTCTGCCCTTCGATCTTGGTCGCCCAGCCGGACATGTAGCGCATGAATTCCACGGTGGCGTTCAGGTCCAGCGCGCGGGCCATGTTGATTGACTTGCCCTGGCTCAGGGTTTCCAGCTGTGCCAGCTCTTCGGCATGCTCTTCCACCAGGCGGGTGAAGTTCAGCAGGATGCGCTCACGGTCCGCCGGGCGCAGGCCCGACCACACGCCGGACTTGAAAGCCTGATGCGACGATTGCACGGCGCGCTCGACGATTTCCAGGGGCGCGTCGAGGGTTTCGCACAGGGTTTGCCCGGTGGCCGGGTTGACCACGGCAATGTGTTGACCTTCGGCAAACACCCACTGGCCATCGATAAAGCAGCCGTGTTGGCGATCGAGGAATGCAGCAACCTGCGGCAGGATTTCAACGTTGCTCATAAATCACCTTTCATTCAGATGGACGAGCCGGCTGGCCGGCGAAAGCGTCAATTAGTGTTGTTCTTTGAGGAAGCACACCACCGCCTGGCGATCATCTGCCGAGGCCATGCCCATGTAGGGCATATAGGTGCCAGGCACATAGGCCTGGGGTTGCATGATCAGTTGCGCAATGTTCTCGGCTTGCCAGTCGATGTTCTTGTTGCGCATGGCTTGCGAGTAGTTGAAGCCTTCCAGCGAGCCGGACTTGCGCCCCACCACACCTGCCAGGTTCGGCCCCATCATGCCGGTCGTGCCTTTGCTCACCGCATGGCAGACCCCGCACTCATTGGCGAACACTTCGGCGCCACGCTGCTGCTGCGGTGCGCAATCGGCAGCGACGGCAGCCTGCGCCAGAGTGACGGACAACACAGCAACGAGGGACAAACGCAGGGTGGAGAACATGGGAAACGACCTTGAGAATCCGCGGGTTCGCAAGCAAGGCGAACGCCAACACTGAAAGTGCCGAGGTTTTGGTGCTTCGGCAGGTTGAGCGCGATTGTCGGTGGTCGGTGACACGCAGGTTTTGCCCTGCCTGCCAGTTGTGTTGGCGGTTCTGCCAAACTGCTGCACCGGCACGGTCAGCGATAGCCAGGCTTGATCCAAAGTTCTGCCTATACTGCAATCCAGCCGCCCTGATCAACTGCGCCGAGGAACTGCTGGATGAATGTGACCGACTATTTCGATCGAGCAAGAATCATCAACATTGCGTCTAGAAAGGATCGCCGCGTAGAAACGGTACAAGAATTCGCGCGCAACGGTTTTCCCTTTGATCATGAAAAAGTCAGCTTTTTCCAGGCGGTGACGCCCAGTGAAGAAAACGGCTTCCCGAGCATCGGGGCCAGGGGCTGCTTCATGAGTCACTTGGGAATCCTGGAAGAAGCGATCCGCCTGAATGTCAAAAACATCCTGATCCTGGAGGATGACATACAGTTTTCCAGGCGCATTTCCCACTATGGAAAACAGGCCATCGAGTCCCTGGAAGGCATGGAGTGGGACATCGCCTACTTTGGCCATCCGTTTGAAGGCGACTCAAGCTCGCCCACCTGGAAAGCCGTCGACCAGCCTATACATCTGTCGCATTTCTATGCGGTAAACGGCAAATGCATTACCCGGTTGCGCGATTTCCTGCTGCAAATCCTGGAGCGCCCGCCAGGGCATCCTGACGGTGGGCCAATGCACTATGACGCCGCCCTCAATACGCTTATTCATTCGAACAAAGACGTTCAGGCCTACTACTTCACCTGGAACCTGGGCTATCAAAGACCCTCGCGCACGGACTTGCATGCGCTGTCCCTGTTCGACAGGACGCCTGTCCTGCGCGATGTCATGGGCATGCTCAGGAAGTTGAAGGCCATGAACCTGAGAAGAATTCGATAGTGCTCTGCCCCCGCTCTCTTTAACCGCAAAAACGCCACCTTCCCTTCTCAATCAGTGCACCCACGTGTGCACTGTCACCCTGCCATGCAATCTGGCAAGCACAACCAACTCTTTGGCACCGAGGCAACAAGGCGCAAAAAATCCCGGCATTAGTATCTGGAGCGACCGCAACCCTGCGCTCAAGAACAAGAACGGATGCCACACCATGCTCAAGTCCCCCTTGCTTCGCCTCTCTACGCTGGCGTTGATGATCAGTGCCGGCCAGGCGAGCGCCTACGAACTCTACGCCAGTGACGACAGTCATCTGAACGCCACCCTGGAAGCGGTTTTCGGCGTGTTCCACAGCCAGGAAAACTACGCCCTGTCGGGTCGTCTCGACGAAGGTTCGTCGTCGTGGCGCGAGGGCTACATCAAGTACGGCCTGAGCTTCGATCAGGGCCTGGCGGGTGTCGGCACCGCCTATGGCGCGGCGAATATGCTCAGCTCCGGTACTTGGGGCGACGGTGACGCCGCCGGCTTCACCGACGGTTCGGAACGCACCACCAAGTTCGAAGACGCCTACCTCGGCTGGCGCTCGAACGATCTGTTTCCCGTGCTGGGCGCTGACGGCATCGACCTGTCTTTCGGCCGCCAGAACATCATGGTCGGCGACGGCTTCCTGATCAACGGTGATGCACTGAACCTGGGCAAAGGCCTGGCCGACGGCGAGTTCAACCGCGGCGGCGCCTACTGGCTGGCGGCGCGCAAGGCCTTCGACGAAACCGCGGTGTTGCGTATCGGCGGCAAGGAAGGCTGGCGCAGTGACCTGATGTGGTTGAAATCCAACAACCGCGCCCAGGCCAAGACCGAAATGTACGTCGGCACCCTGGAGCACGTGTCCGAGGCCGGGACCGTCGGCTTGACCTACATCGACACCACGGACGTCGATGAGCAGTTCGCCTCCCCCGCGCAACTCGAGCGCGATGGCATGAAGACCTACAGCCTGCGCGCCACTGGCAACGCCGGGGTCAAGGACCTGTTCCTCTCCGGTGAATACGCCAAGCAGGACAAACCCCACACGGCCACCGAAGACGCCTGGTACCTGGAAGCCGGCTGGACCTTTTCCGAGGCGCCATGGACGCCGTACGCCGGCTACCGCTACAGCCGTTTCTCGGAAGGCTACGACACTCTGTTCTACGGTTTCAGCCGTGGCTTCGGCACCTGGTTCCAGGGTGAAGTGGCGGGCAACTACGCCGGCCCGTTCAACACCAACTCGCGCATCCAGCAACTCAAGTTCACCGTCTCGCCACTGGAGAACCTGACCGTCGGCGCGATGTACTTCAACTTCGACACCATCGACCGCGACCTGGGCAACACCGATGGCCACGAAGTCGACCTGTACGCCGAATGGCACCTCAACGACCACCTCACGGTGATGCCGCTGATCGGTCTGTTCCAGCCGGACAAGAGCGCCGACCAGGGTGGTACGCAGTTGGGCAACAACGACAAGAACCTCTACAGCCAGCTGATTTTCGCCAGCTCTTTCTAAGTCATGCCGGGGCAGTGGCGCATCCGCTGCCCCCGTGGAAAAAGGCCTTTCCCATGCACAGAAGATTCCTCACGATCCAGAGCAAGATCACCCTGCTCGCCGGCCTCTGCCTGGTGTTGGTGGTGGGTTTGCTGATGGGCCTGTCGCTTTACCAGACGCACAAGAGCAGCCAGCAAGTGGCCCGGGCCAGCAGTGACATGCTTGCCGACGCGGCCAGGGAACACATGCAGGCCCTGGGTAAAGTGCAGGCCATGCAAGTGCAACGCACCTTCATGCAGACCCACGAATTCGGCCAGGGATTGTCGCGTTATTTGCTGTACCTCAGGCAACTCCAGCATCAGGGCAATCTGACCCGCCAACAACTGCGCCAGGCGCTGAGCACCCAGCTTCAACACGCCCTGATCGACAAGCCCGACCTGCTCGGGCTTTACGTCGTTTTTGAGCCTGACGCGCTGGACGGTGCCGATGCCGGCTTCGCCAACAAGCCTGAGCTGGGCAGCAACGAGACCGGACGCTTCTCCCTGTACTGGGTGCAAAACAAACCCGGCGAACTGCAAGCGGTGATCGGTGATGAAGGCCTGCTGGCCAACACCGAGCCGGGGCCCAGCGGCGCCCCCTACAACGCCTTCTACACCTGCGCCCGCGACACTCGCCAGGCCTGCGTGTTGGAGCCCTACTTCGACGAGGCATCGGGCAGTCGCAAACTGGTGACCAGCGTCGCTTTCCCGCTGCTGGACAACGGCAACGTCATCGCCGTGGTCGGTCTCGACATCAACCTCGCCGCCTTGCAGAAGAACAGCGAAACCAGTGCGCTGCAGCTGTTCGACGGCCATGGCCAGATCAGCATCGTCAGCCCCCGCGGCGTGATTTCCGCCAACAGCCAGGACGTCAGCCGCCTCGGGCAACCGATGGACAGTGCCCAGGTGATGGACGCCTTGCGCCAGGGTCAGCCGAAGGTGTTTGTCGACCCGCAGCAAATCAAGGTCCTCGAACCGTTGCCACCGATTACCGGTGCCGCGCCCTGGGGCGTGCTGGTCGGCGTGCCCCAGGAAGTCTTGCTGGCACCGGTCGCCACCCTGCAAAAGCAACTCGATGCCCAAGGCGTGCAAAGCACTGCGCTGGAGCTGCTGCTCGGTGGCGGCTCGGCCCTGCTTGGCCTGTTGCTGATCGGGTACACCGCAAGGCGCATCACTCGGCCGTTGCAGATGCTGACTCGGGTCATGGAAGACATCTCCCTCGGTGAGGGTGATTTGACCCGGCGCCTGCAAGTGCAGTCACGGGATGAAATCGGCCAGTTGGCTACCGCGTTCAACCGTTTTGTCGAGCGCATCCACCAGTCGATCCGCGAAGTGTCGTCAGCGGCCCATGGCGTCAACGAAGGCGCGCGCCGGGTGCTGGAGGCCTCCAATTCATCGCTGGGCAATTTCGACGCTCAAGCCACCCGCACCACCAGCGTGGCCGCCGCGATCAACCAGTTGGGCGCTGCCGCCCAGGAAATCGCCAACAACGCCTCCGATGCCTCGCATCAGGCGTCCAGTGCGCGGCAACAGGCCGAAGACGGTCGCCAGGTGGTGCAACGTACCATTGACGTGATGCAGGAATTGTCGGGAAAAATCAGCGCGTCGTGCGCCAACATCGAAGTGCTCAACGACAAGACCGTGAACATCGGGCAGATCCTCGAAGTGATCAAGGGCATCTCCCAGCAGACCAACCTGCTGGCGCTCAATGCCGCCATCGAAGCGGCACGGGCCGGTGAAGCCGGTCGCGGCTTTGCCGTGGTCGCCGACGAGGTGCGCAGCCTGGCCGGCCGCACCCAGTCCTCGGCACTGGAGATCCAGCAGATGATCGAGGAGCTGCAAGTGGGCGCCCGCGACTCGGTCACCACCATGACCGAAAGCCAGCAGCACAGCGAAGAAAGCGTCACCATCGCCAACCTCGCCGGCAGCCGCTTGAGCAGCGTGACCCAGCGCATCGGTGAGATCGACAACGTCAACCAGTCCGTCGCCGCCGCCACCGAAGAACAGACCGCCGTGGTGGAAGCCTTGAACGTCGACATCACCCGGATCAACACGCTGAACCAGCAAGGGGTGGAGAATTTGCAGGCGACGTTGCGGGCTTGTACCGAACTGGAGCAGCAGGCGGCGCGGTTGAATCAGTTGGTGGGGAGTTTTCGTATTTAACTGAGGAGTTCCTGACAAATCGTCTTCGCTGGCAAGCCACCTGCATTTGATCATCGTCGAACACGTGTCCGGTGTTCGTCGTAGATCCCTGCGGGAGCGAGCCAGTGAAAGCGTCCTCATGGCTAGTGCATGACTGAAAACGGGCTTGGTGGACATTTGAATCGATCAGTTGATCGGGCACGAAGTCATCGGCATTTATGCATGGACATCTACAGAGCTTTACGTACGGGCTCGGCAGCTGCACGGATAAAAGCTTCGTCCAAGCTGCTTGCGCCATAGCGCCTCACGAACTCGCCACCTGAATTGAATGGTTTGAACTGTTGCTGACTGATCATGTAAAAGATGTCACAGTTACCTGCAATCTCTTCTACATTGTGAGACGACACCAGAATTGCCGTTCCCTCATTTGCCGCTCCCCGCAGGCATTTCCAAATATAATGCCTGAATTCAGGATCCACTCCAGCGGTTGGCTCATCCAGTATTACCAGACTCGCCTCTATGGCCAGCAAGGAAAGAGTAAAAAACCAACGCTTTTCACCGTAACTGCAAACAGAAGATTTTTTTGACCAGATTTCTTTATATCGTTGAACTATTTCTGGACTCCAGGCAGTGAGTTTCCTCAAGGCTTGCTCTTGCGAGATTCGGGTCCGTGAGCACAACAACGTCGTCATTCGAAAAATATCGGACATACGAAATACGGGTGGCGTCATGACTGTCTGCGATAAATAAAGCTGTGTGGCAAACCTGTTGAGAAGCTGTCCTTCATTCACTTTTCGGAGCCCGCAAACGATATCGAAAAAAGTAGTTTTTCCAGATCCGTTTGGCCCCAGCAATCCGGTGATGGCCCCAGGAATCACATTGATAGACGCGTCATTGAATATCACTTTGTCAGAGTAACCAAAACAAAGGGATTTAGTTTCTAACATACTCATCAATATCGACTCCACACAGGATTTATACGCAAGAATCGCAATGACAATAAAAAGACCGCTACAAACGAGCCAATAATCCATAAAATTAAAACACTGTATTTTTCGCAACCTCCAACCATGACCTGATTCGCAACAGATAGAAGGTTGAATTCATTAACAGCGTCGAATACAGGGTACGAGTCACCAACACTTAGAATTCCCAGCACAAGCATTATAAATGACGCAATTGAGAAAACCGTACTAGTATTCTGAAAACTTAATGGCAGAAACCCCAACAAAATCCCTGGAATGATAAAGAGGATGTAGCATATATAAAAACGAGAAATAACCCTCCAGAGATCGGACACATCAAAGGACCCGAAAGAAAAATATGTCAGAGCATAGAAAGTGATGCTGTAAATCAAGGCAATCAGTGAGTACGCTAAAAACTGCGCCGCCATAAATACCATCTTTGCGTCGAGCGTGTAAACAAACGATCTGATATAACCGCTTTCCCTCCTCCCTACGATGTAAAAAGAAAATCCAAAAAAAGCGACACTTGAAGAGATATATGCATAAAACCAGGATGTACTTTCCATGTAGCTTACTTCTGAGGCAGAACCCCCCCCTCTAGAATACGCAAGCAAATAATAGGTCACTACGGGAGAAATAATCATCCAAAAAAGCGCGACAGGTTCTTTTAACTGCTCCTTTATAAACAGCCCCGAGAGTGCAAGGGATCTTGACATAGTACACATTGGCATAGCTATCTCCTTTTATGGAAATGGAACCATCATGTTTTTTCGCTCAGCAACGATCTGAGCGCTAAAAATTTGAGAGTACTTATTGCGAGTATTTATCCCCCTGGAGTTATTCATGTGCAGAAAAAAATCTGGAGAAACAAATTTACAAAAGAAGTATGAGTCATTATTTATGGTCAATGAATCAACATACAAATAGCCATCAACTTGCTGAGCCTTGAGGGTAGCTAAAAGACCTGAGAAGCTAAAATCAGGACAAGATTCTGAGGCGAACATACTGCAAGGATTAATACGGATTATCTCCTTGTATGTATCATAGGTATTGCAGTTCAGAAAATGCTTCAAGTACGGGTCCTTTACCTCGTCGATATCACGTTCAGTCGCCAAAAATAAATCAACAAACCTGTAAGTTTGCCACAGCTCGTATATTGATTTTTCAATTGCGGCAGCACGTGTTTTTGCATACGACATCCCTGCGCAATACTGAACATGTCGCTTTCTATTTTTTTGACCATAAACTGTCAATATGCATGAGCCGGGATAATCAGCATCAGATATATCTATGACCGCGAGCTCACCTGATTTATGAAGCGCCTGATACAGAGCTTTAGCACGACTTTCACACAAAGCTTCTAGGACATTCTCGCTGGCAATTAAAACTTGGCATTTTCTTGTGAGCCAAAACCTAACTAGAAATTGCCTTTCCAAATATTCTTTAATCGCGCCAAAACCCGCTTCTTCAAAACACCAATGAAAGCTACAACCACAGGTATCTCGCAGGGGGTATATTGCGCTTTCGCTTTCGATCTTATGGTAATTTAGAGAGATACATGCAGTTGGAATGTGACAAACAGAAAAATCTGACGCACAAAACACTTTCGTTAAGTTATATGAATGGCTAAAAAGTTGTGCGGATGTCAGGTCATTTTCATTGGTTTGAGAGAAAGCCTCGATAAATTTCTCGGCCTCCACCCTCGTCAGCGAATGATTGATATTTCCAACAACATTTGACATCACTTCCATATAGAAGTGTCGCCTCTCAAAATACTCCCCTAGCGCCGCCTTTATAGATGAGGAACCATCCCCTATGCCCGACCCTCCATTTAGCCAAGAATCCTCCACTTCGACCGAGGATGGAAAAGACACTAAACACGACGGTTGACAAATCAGTGCACCAGGCAACACTGACTCGTGAATGGAATTATATAGGATCATGCTGCTCACCAATAAAGTGGACACATACCGGAAAGAAAAGTGTAGGGTTAAGACCTATTGCTTTGCTCAGCATCGTATCGGTATATGCTGACCACAACCTACACCGCAAACCCAGGGTTTTCGCTTGCAATTCGATCAACATATAAATTGAGCCAACTTCCATTAACGCAAGTCTATATCCTCGATATCTATATTTGAATAATGTTTTAGGTATGTAGACAGCATAAATTATTGCGACACTAGGCGACCCAATGCTACCCGGTGCAGACAAGACTGCCTTTTTTAAGTCCTCTACGTCCTGTGTACCCTGCACTATTTCAAACTTTTTTGACTGAGGTAGTAGATGTAAAATTTTCTCAGGGCACGGCCAATTTTTGTCATCGTCCATTAGCGAACAAATAAACACTTCAGCAGGGTATAGCGCGCCACCACTTGGGTACCCTCTCTTATAGCCATCTTCTCTTGAACACAGAAGTGGGGATACCAATTTTTCGACTCTAGAGAACTCTATACTTTCCTTAGAGAACGTTCCACATGACTCATTTCGACAGATAGCCGAATTCGGTTTCACCTTGGGATCAATAGGGAAAGTTATG
Source organism: Pseudomonas sp. NPDC087336 (assembly GCF_044744285.1). Taxonomy (NCBI): domain Bacteria; kingdom Pseudomonadati; phylum Pseudomonadota; class Gammaproteobacteria; order Pseudomonadales; family Pseudomonadaceae; genus Pseudomonas; species Pseudomonas sp. NPDC087336. The sequence goes on from NZ_JBIUYA010000007.1 coordinate 78,308, forward strand.
TCCATGTCTGGATAAAGTCGTAATTCATTCCCAGTCAACTGGGAAAGATCCTTATCACTGATACTGTGCAGACGGGTAGCATGCGCGAAAGCGTCATGAATTGTATAGTTCCCCCTTGCATGAAAACCTACAGTCTCTGCATGAACATTGGAATCCATGAACTTAAGATAATAATCATGAGGAATGTATTTCATTTTTGCAGCCTCAAGCAGTCACACATATACCAATGGGCAACCGAAGCATCTCTCACCAAAGTACTTGCAAAATCAACATGGGTTTCCTGGAGGATATTATCCTGATAGCGAAGCTCACTATCGGAACTCGTCAGCAGCTTTATTTTCCTGATCAACGCCCCAACCAACAATGAGCGTTGAAGAACATTCAACGGGCTTGCAGGCACTGCAATATGTTTACTTCTGCAGAACTGTAGGAGCTTTGACCAAGCATTCCTGCTGCTTTGATATCCCTCATAGTTTATCAGCCTATCCACACTGCAAAAATGACACGGGTTCCCGACCTTCGGCAAATAGGGTTGACTTATGCAATAAGAATTCCCGACAGAATAACAAACACTGATTGCACTTTCAGGAGCCGCACTTACCAGATCAAAGTATGTTTTCTTTATAAAATCATAATCGTAATACATGCACATGATAACAATGTAGTATTTCTTATTCGAAACGATATCTACGAGCGAACCTGATATCTCACTTAATTCCAAAGGTGTATTTATTTCACTTCTCAGTAAATTTTCTAGTTCGGTATTTCTTCCCCAGTCATGAGCTACTATGGTTTTCTCAAAATACGAGCCACTGAAATCCTCCGTAATGGAAAGTGCTTTTTCTAAGAACCCATAAGCACATTCCGGATTTAATCCGTGATCCGACAATATCTCATCGAATGCAACTTTTGAAATATTTTTATAATTTTTTAGTTTCGTCAACGCTGCCAATAAGGCAGGTGAGTTTATCCTTGACACCCCCCTTTTTGAGACGATCAAATTATCAGTAGGAAAATTTAATATTTCATAGTTTTGTATATTTATCATCATAAAAACCCTCACAGTTGGCTTTTCTGGCAAATACCAGAAAATCCATAGCACTTTGGTTCTTTAATCGTTATCGGATGATATTGGTGCGGTTATAGCGTTCCCCCCACACCCGCCGCTACCTCCACTCCCCCCCTTACAACCGCCGCCACCTCCGCATCCGCCGCTTCCCCCACATCCGCCTTGACTTCCGGATCCTCCAGCCATGTGTGGGCATGAGCCAAAATCAGACTCATCTCCAAAGTAAAGAATCTCACCAAGATTTTCAGTGTTCATAACTAACACTCACTGTTAGAGAAAGTGCCACCGGGAATTCAGTGGCGCCTTTATATCTAATAGCTTCGAGTATTGAACGCAAGAGACTGTATTTTTTACGTGTAGGAGAATTCACTCGACTTTACGAGAAGTTTCGCACAGGGGCCGGAGGCGCTGTTTTTTTGTTGAGTTATAGTTTAAAAAAATGAATCTAATTACTATACTTTTAAAATCTTTAAAAAATCGTCACATAGCTTCTGCAAAACTGAAACAAGCCGAGCGGTGCTGAGCTCAGCGAGCTGTAGGACGGAGTAAGAAGATACTTGCTTTTTCCATGAGAACTTTTTGAACTAGCCCTTTTCCAGTCGAAAAAAAACGACAGACGGTAACCTTGATGACCGCTTGGCACGGATTCCAAGCCTATGACGGCAGCACCGGAACGCCTGCCTGGCACAAGTTGCAATCCGTGCAGGCTCGCAAGGAACTCTCCTGCAGCCACCGAAACCAGAAGAACTCTGGCACCCACAATCAAGCACATGGCATGCGTGCAACATGCTCTGATGCACCCCCGGGCGTAGTATCAAAGCCGACCTCAGGGTACCCCCCACAAAACCTTGGCGGGTGCCTTTGAGCGGCAGTGTGCAGTGCAACGCCTGCCCCCTCCATTTCTCACTAAAAACAATAAATCGACCTTCGGGTCGCGGGAGACTTCTGTGCTCAAGAAAAGTGCGTTGGGCTGGCCAAAGATCGCCGGCCTTGGAATTGCGTTGGTGGTGGCCGGGCAGTTTTCCGGCTGGAACTTTGGCCTGGCGGCCGGTGGCTGGCTGAACATGCTGATCGCCACCTTGTTGATGGCGCTGCTGTGCGGTGGGCTGGCGTTATGCGTGGCGGAACTGTCCACCGCGTTGCCCAGCGCCGGTGGTGTGTTCGTTTATGCGCAAAGTGCATTCGGGCCGTTCGTGGGTTACCTCGTCGGGGTGGCTTGTGCGTTGGCCCTGACCATCGGCACCGGGGCGGCGGCGACGTTCATTTGTGCCTATACCGAGTCGATTTTCGGCCTTGGCGGCTGGCCGGTGAAGATCGCCCTGTTCGCGGTGATCATTGGCATTCACCTGCGCGGCGTAGGTGAGGCCATGGGCCTGACGTTCATTGCCGGCGTGATTGCCGTCGTCGCCTTGCTGACGTTCGGCGTGGCCATGGCACCACATGTCGAACTGGCCAACCTGCTGGTGTTGCCGGCCAATGTCACCACTCCCGTCAGCCTCGGCGGCATCTTCGCCTGCGTGCCGTTCGCGATCTGGCTGTTCATCACCGTCGAACAAACCGGTTCGGCGGCGGAAGAAGCTGAAAACCCGGGGCGCACCATGCCCCGCGGCATTCTGGCGGCCATCGGCACCTTGTTGGTCACCGCGTTGGTGGTGCTGGTATGCGCACCGGGCGCCGGCGGTGTTGAACTGGTGGGCTCGGCGGGCGACCCGCTGTACGCGGCGATGTCCAGCAACAGCGCGTTCGGTGAAGGCTCGTGGCTGGCCAAGGTGATCGGCTGCGGTGGCGTGTTCGGCTTGATCGCCACTTTCTTCTCCCTGGTGTACGCGGCCTCCCGGCAACTGTTCGCGATGGCTCGCGACGGCCTGTTCCCGCAGTGGCTGGGCAAGACCGGCAAACGCGGCACGCCGTATCCGGCATTGCTGCTGATCGGCGCCATCGGCTTGCCGTTGTCCACTGTCGATCCGGCCACGGTGATGCTCGCGGTCGTGCTGCTGCTCAACGTTTGCTACCTGTGCATTTTCGGCGCGTACCTGCGCATCAAGAGTCGCCAGCCCGACCTGCCACGCCCCTTCCGCCTGATCGGCGGCAAGCTGGTCGCCTGGCTGGGCCTGGCCCTGACGCTGGTGGTGGTCGCCGCCTGCTTCCAGCTTGACCTGAGCATGCTGATCGCCCTCGGCGTGACGTTCGCCCTGTGTATTTTCAACTTCCTTCTGCGCACTCGCCGCACCGCCCCCATCGAGGTTCCAGACCATGCCTGACACTCTCCTGCAACGCCGTCACCGCGTACTCGGCAGCGCCTCGCCGCTGTTCTACGACAAGCCCCTGCACCTGGTGCGCGGCGAAGGTGTATGGCTGTTCGACGTCGACGGTCGACGCTACCTGGACGTGTACAACAACGTGCCCTGCGTCGGTCACTGCAACCCTCACGTGACCGAGGCCATGCACCGCCAGGCCACCACGCTGAACATTCACACCCGCTACCTCGATGAGCAGGTGGTGCGCTATGCCGAACGCCTGACCGCGACCTTCGGCCAGCCCCTGGACACCGCGATGTTCACCTGCACCGGCACCGAGGCCAACGAACTGGCGCTACGCCTGGCACGCTACGCCAGCGGCGGCACCGGCATCATCGTCAGCGATTACAACTACCATGGTAATTCCGCGTCGCTGGCGCAGGTCACCACCGCCCTGCCCTCGCCGGAACCCTTCGCCGCCCATGCCCGTGCCGTGCCGATCCCGTGCCTGTACCGGGCGCCGCTGGGCACCCGCGAGGCGCAGCTGGCCGAGCGATACACGGCCAACATCGCGGCCGCCATCGCCTCGATGCAGGCCCAGGGCATTCGCCCCGCCGCGCTGCTGATCGACACCTTGTTCGCCAACGAAGGCTTGCCCCGGGTGCCGGCCAGTTTCGTCGCCAAGGCTGCCGAGTTGATCCGCGCCGCCGGTGGCCTGTTCATCGCCGATGAAGTGCAATCGGGCTTCGGCCGTACCGGCGATCACCTCTGGGGTCATCAGGCCCACGGCGTCGTGCCGGACATCGTCACCCTCGGCAAACCCATGGGTAACGGCTACCCGCTGGCCGGGCTAATCACCCACAAGGCGCTGGTGGAATCGTTCGGGCGCAACGCCATGTACTTCAACACCTTCGGCGGCTCGCCCGTAGCGGCGGCGGTCGGCATGGCGGTGCTGGACGAGATTGAACAAAAGCAGCTACTGCAAAACGCGCAAAGCGTCGGTGCTTATGTGCAGCAGCGTTTGCAGGTACTGGCAGGCAAGCACTCGATCATCGGCGATGTACGCGGCAAGGGCCTGTTCTTCGCCATGGAGCTGGTGCGTGATCGCGCCAGCAAGGAACCGGCCGGGCTGGAAGCGCGCAAGGTGGTCAATGACATGCGCGAAAACGGCGTGCTGATCAGCAAGATCGGCGCCGGCGACAACATTCTCAAGCTGCGCCCGCCGCTGGTGTTCAGCCGCGATCACGCCGACCTGTTCGTCGACACCCTGGACCACGCCCTGAGCGCGATTTGAGGACCTGCCATGACTCAATTCCACACCCTGAGCCACGATCAACAAGTCGCAAGGTTGCACGACCTGGCGCGCCACGCCCTGCAACACTGGGACGGCGATTTCGGCGACATCGAACTGGTGAAATTCCGCGAGAACGCCGTGTTCTCTGCCCGCCGCCACGACGGCCAGCGGGTGGCCCTGCGCATTCATCGCAATGGGTATCACTGCGAAGCGGCGCTGCGTTCCGAATTGCAATGGATGGAAGCCCTTGAGAGCGCCGGGATTACCGTGCCGCAGATCATTCGCGCCCGGGACCGGCGCCATCTGATTGAAGTGAGCCACGCCGATATCGGCAAACGCCATGTCGACATGCTCGCCTGGTTGCCGGGCACCACGGCCGGCACCTCGGAGTCCGGGGTGCAGGCTGATACCGAAATCGATTTCCTGTTTGCCGAGGCCGGCGCGATTGCCGCGCGCATTCATTTGCATTCGACGGATTGGCAGCAGCCGGACGAGTTTGTCCGGCATGCCTGGGACGAGGAAGGCTTGATCGGGGCCAATCCGTTCTGGGGGCGTTTCTGGGAGCTGAAACAGCTCAGCGATGAGCAACGGGACCTGCTGCAACAGGCCCGGCGTACGGCGCGCAAAGACCTGCGCCAGTACGGTCGGCACCTGGGCAACTTCGGCATGATCCATGCCGACCTCGTCCCGGAAAACCTGCTGATCGAAGGCCCGCGCCTGCGCTTGATCGACTTCGACGACGCGGGGTTTGGCTGGCACATGTTCGAGCTGGCTACCGCGCTGTATTTCTGCCTGGATGATCCACGTTATGAGCAGATCAAGGCGGCGCTGCTGGAGGGTTATCACAGGGTCAAGCCGTTGACCGAGGCGGATCGCAAGACGCTGGCGTTGTTCCTGATGCTGCGCGGCACAACTTACCTGGGCTGGATTCATACCCGCCAGGGCACGCCGACGGCGATTGAAATGGCGCCGATGTTGATAGAGCGGGCTTGTCGGTTGGCCCGGGAATATCTGTAGGAGCCAGGCTTGCCGGCGAAGAACGATAACGCGGTGCAACAGATGCACCGCGGTGCCTGGTTCGCCGGCAAGCCTGGCGCCTACAGGCGAAGAATGATAACGCGGTCTGTCAGCAATGCGCCCCAGCATGCTCCAACCGATGGAACAACCGGTTGAAATACACCAGGCTATCGCGCGGTTCGCGCACGCCAACCTTGTCCAGCTCCACGAACATCACCGAGTGCGAGCCCACTTCCTTGCACTCGCTGATGCGCCCTTGCAGTTGCACCAGGGCATCGCGCAGCACCGGCACGGCGGCTGCGCCGTCGTCCCACAGGTCCCAGGCAAAACGCTCGGCCATCGGCACCTGGGTCATGCCGGCGAAGTGGCGGGCCAGTTCTTCCTGTTCGCCACACAGCACGTTGACGCACAGGCGGCCGTTGCTGCGGAAGACGTCGTGGGTGGCGCTGTTGCGGTTGACGCACACCAGTACCGTGGGCGGCGAGTCGGTCACCGAGCACACGGCGCTGGCGGTGATGCCACAGCGCCCGCCCGGGCCGTTGGTGGTGATGATGTTTACCGCAGCAGGCAGCTGCGCCATGGCGTTGCGAAAGTCGATTTGCTGCTGGCTCAGGTCGGCCATGTCGATGCCCCTTCCTTCAGGAGGACCGCTTTGAAACGGCCCGTAGGTGATGGAACAAGACTAAGGCTGTGGGCACGGCGCAACCATTCTGACGATCCCCATGGCGAGGTTAGGTTTCCGCTAGTCGACTAGGTGGTTTCTTTATCGCAAGGGCCGGCGACAGTGGGTATCCTGCTTACAGGCTGGAAGAAACACAGCCGATGCGTGCCGCGCGTTCGCGTGCGAAAACAATAATTAGAATTTTCGTGGCAGCCCCTGATGGAAACCCGCAAACCGATTGTTTACATCGTTGATGACGACAAAGACCTGCGCACCTCGTTGGCCTGGCTGCTGGAGTCGGTCAGCGTGCAGGCGCAGTGCTTCGCCGGCGCCGAAGAATTTCTCAGCCAGTACGACCCCAGGCAGCCCGCCTGCCTGGTGCTGGATGTGCGCATGCCGGAAACCAGCGGTTTCCAGTTGCAGGAGATCCTCAACCAGCGCGGCAGCACCTTGCCGACCATTTTCGTCTCGGCCCATGGCGACATCCCGATGTCGGTCACGGCGATGAAGAACGGCGCGCTGGACTTCGTCGAGAAGCCCTACAACCCGCAGCAGATGATCGACCGCATCCAGGCGGCGCTCAAGACCGCCGTGCACGCCCAGGCCGATCAGCAGCAGCGCCAGAACCTGCAGGGCAAGCTGGCGCTGCTGACCAGCCGCGAGCGTGAAGTGTTGATGCTGGTGATCGATGGCAAGGCCAGCAAGGTGATCGCCCGGGAGCTGAACATCAGCGTGAAGACCGTTGACGTGCACCGCACCAAGATCAAGGAAAAGATGGGCGTGACCAGCATTGCCATGCTGGTGCGCGAGGTGCTGCATCTGCCGGTGGATGAGCCGGCGCGGCACTGAACCTCCTCCAGTCGCCGTCAGGCCGCCATCGCGGGCAAGCCCGCCCCCACAGGAATCTCCAGCGTGCACGACTACTGTGTACGACGCAGATACTGTGGGAGCGGGCTTGCCCGCGATGGGGCCAGCACATTCAACATCAATAGCGGGGGTCAGTGCTGGCTATAGCGCTTGCGATAGGCACCCGGCGACACGCCAAAGCGCGATTTGAACGCCGACGAGAAGTAGCTCGAATCCGAGAAGCCCCAGGCGTAACACAGCGCCGAAAGCTTCTGCTCGACATCGGCACGGCGCAGGTTTTGCGCGCAAAAATCAAGGCGCCGGTGCTTGATGTATTGCGCCACCACCAGGCCGCGCTTGGAGAACATCCGGTACAGGCCACGCACGGAAATGCCCACTTCCCGGGCGATCAGTTCGGGGCACAGTTCTTCGTCGCTGAGGTGCGCGTCGATGAAGGCGATGATTTTGCGGAACTGCCGCTCATGGGAATCGGCAGCGCCGTCACGGGCGCTGATCCCCGGCAGCAACAGGCTGGCCAGGGCGTCGAGCACCGCCTCGCTTTCCTGCATGTCCAGCCCTTCCTGCTGACGCGTCTCCAGCACGAGCTTGTTGGCCATCGCCGCCAGGGGGCTGTTGGCGCCGATGCGCGTGGCGCAGTTGACGGCAGTGAAGTGCGAACCCCGCTCCACCACCTGACGCGGCAGGATCAGCGACAACTGGCGCGAGTCATCGTTGTAGGTCATGTCGCTCGGGCGGCTGGCGTCGATCAGGGCGATGTCGCCACAGCCCAGTTGCGTGCGGTTGTCGCCCTGTTCCAGGTGCGAGCTGCCGCGCAGCTGGAACACCGCGTAATAGTGGCCGTCGCTGCTGGTGCTGACGTCCTTGCTGGTGCGATACAGATGCACGTGCGCCATGTCGACCACACTGAGGTTGATCGCGCCGCTGCGAAATTCTGTCAGTTGGCCGTAGAAGTCGGTGTCCAGCGCCCGGGCGTCGAAACGCCCGCAGGCCTGGTTCACCTGGCTCAACCAACTTTCGAACGCCTCGTTGCGCACCGTCGATGCTGTAATCATGTCCGCAAAGCCTCACGTTTTTGTTGTTATTTTTCGACCGCTTCGTCGAGCGGTTCGGTAAAAATGTTTGGTTTTCCAGCCATCTCCTCCCTGGTGGCGCCGGGCGCCCATTCAACAGGCTCCGGCGCACGCTTTCCAGCGTCCTTTAAGTCAAATGTCCAATACCAGACGAGCGGAAAGTGCCCGTGAAACGCAGGCGCAAATCTGCTGATTGGAGGCCTTTTCCTTGTTGGAAAGGCAGTTGTCGCGGTGCTCCGGCACGCCTTCCAGCACCTCGACGATGCAGGTGCCGCAGATGCCTTCGCGGCACTCGGTGTCGATGTCGCAGCCGTGGGCCTGCAATACGTCCACCAGGCTGGTGTTGGCCGGCACTTGCAGCACCACGCCGGAACTGGCCAGCTGCACTTCGAAACTGCCGGCCGGGGCGCTGTTGGCCGCCGGGTCCGCAGCGAAGTGTTCAAGGTGAATGGCCTCATCGGCGCGACTGCGCGCGGCCACTTCCACCACTTTGTTCATGAACGGTGCCGGGCCGCAGGTGTAGACGTGGGCCGCCGGGTTGGCGCGGTCCAGGCAGGCGCTCAAAGCTTGGTCCAGATCCCCCGGTTCGACGCCGTAATGGAACTCCACGTGATCGCCGAAATTCGTCGCCAGCAGTTCGGTAAACGCGGCGTACTGCGCCGAGCGGGCGAAATAATGCAGGCGGTACGGCTGGCCGCTTTCCGTCAGTCGATAGGCCATGCTCAACAGCGGCGTCACGCCGATGCCGGCGGCGAACAGCACGTGTTCGCTAGCAATCGGGTCGAGACGGAACAGGTTGCGCGGCGCCCCCATTTCCAGCTCCATGCCCTCTTCCACTTGCTCATGCAAGGCCTGCGAGCCACCGCGCGACTGTGGCTCTTTCTTCACCGCCACCAGGTAGGCGCGGCGATCCTGCGGCGGGCTGCACAGCGAGTACTGGCGGGTCACCCCGGTCGGCCCGGTCAGGTCGACGTGGGCACCCGGTTCATAGGTGTCGAGCGGCTGGCCGTCACTGCGCACGAGGCGAAAGGAACGGATATCCAGCGCTTCGTCGACGATCCTTTCGATTTTCACCTTCATCATGGCATCACCTGAATACTGTTGTTTCGATTTGTAGGGGTTATTTCGGGCTTAGCGCATGAACAGGCCGCCGTTGATGTCCAGGCACGCGCCTGTCACGGAGGTGGCGTTGTCGGCAATCAACAACAGCACACTGTCGGCGATAAACGCCGGGTCGCCGAGGGTGCCGGCCGGGATCATTTTCAGAATCTGCTCCAGGCGTTCCGGGGCCACGGTTTCGCGCACCACCGGCAAGTCCAGCGGGCCTGGCGAGATGCTGTTGACCGTCACCCCTTGCGGCGCCAGTTCACGGGCAAAGACTTTGGTCAGGGTCGCCACGCCGCCCTTGGCCGCTGCGTAATGCGCGCCGGTGGCGGTGCCGCCGTTCTGCCCGGCCAGGGAAGCAATGTTGACGATGCGGCCAAAACCACGCTCGGCGAAGTGCGCGCCGAACACCTGGCAGGCGACGAAAGTGCCGCGCAGGTTGATCGCCATTGACTCGTCGAACTCTTCGGGCGTGATGTCCATCAGCGCCGCGACTTTCGACACCCCGGCGTTGTTCACCAGGATGTCGCAGCCGCCCCAGCGCTCGACCAGCACGTCACGGGCATGCTGGAAGTCGGACTTGCTGCGTACATCCAGCTCAATGGCGACAGCACTGGCACCGCTGGCATCCAGCTCGGCAGCCAGTCGACGCACCCCATCGAGGCGCACGTCCGCCAGGGCAACGCGATAACCCGCCCTGTGCAGACGGCGGGCGATGCACTCGCCCAGTCCGCGCGAGGCACCCGTTACAAGGGCTACTCGACTCATGATGTTGCCCTCACAGAAGGAAGCCGAGCGCGCTCAGGCTGTCGGTGGAGTTGATCAGCCGCACCACTTTGCGCTCCAGGGTCGGCACGCCATCGGTGAAACGGATGCGGTGGTTCAGGTCGGCCACGAACGGTGTGTGCACGCCGCGCTTGTAGGCGTACAGCAATTGCGCCGAGTTGACTTCGACGATGTCGCCAGCGGCTTCGACCAGGCGGAAACGCGAGACCGTGCGAATGGTTTTCGCCGCGTCCACCGCCGACGGTGAGTAACCGGCGGTCAGGCGTTCGATACGCAGGTCACGCATGCGTGCGTCGTCGTAGGCGTAGTTCAGCGTCGCTTCGAAGTCTTCGGTGTCCGGGTCGATCGGCACGATGTACTTGCCGCTTTCGCTCCACAAGGTCGCCCACTCGGCGTAGTTCTTGTGGTCGAGCAGTTCGGCTTCGCGCCAGATGAATTCGATGGCCTGGGCCAACGGGCCGGAAAAACCGTTCAGGGTGTCTTGATTGCTCATTGGCTCATCATCCTTTTCCACATGTCGTAGGCTCCGCGCATGCCGCCCTCGTCGGTGGCGTGGGAGACCTTGTCGCCGTTTTCAGCGGTGATTTCGCGGTTCAGGCCGCGGTTGACCAGGATTGGCGCGTCGACGCCGGCGTACGAGCCGCGCTGCACGCGGTCCCAGGCTTCGGCATCGTCGGGGCTGCCGAAACCGAACGGGCCCTGGAAGTGTTCGTGGATACGCATGCGTTCGCGGTTGGCGATTTCCGGGCCGCCGTCCATACCGAGGGCCACGTGGCGGATCTCGGTCTCGGTGACCGACACCGGACGCAGCACGCGGAAGAACGACATCGACATCGCCACATTGGGGAACAGGTTCAGGTTGAAACCCGCGCCGTGCAGCGAGCGCACGATGCGGCGCACCTGATCGGCCGGCAGGGTTTTCGACAGTTCCTCGGTGACGTGGGCAAAGCGCTCCTGCAACTGTTCGGTGCCGTCATCGTGATCGAGATCGACGTGCTCCGGCACCATCACCATCACGCTGTGGCCGTTGCCCAGCGAGTGCGTGACGGCCTGCTCGTCGGTCATGAACGAAAGCATTTCCGAGGTTTCTTCATCCACCGACGACATGAACGACTTGTGCACGATCGGGAAGTGGTAACCGTCGGTGGTGTTTTCCAGCTGGATCTTCCAGTTGCCCTTGAAGCTGAACTTGTGTTCGCCCTGGGTCTTGATCGGGTAACCGGCGCCCTGCTTCATGAACAGGTCCATCCAGTGCTTGGCGCCGCCCAGGAAATCTTCCAGCGGTTCGATCTCGTCGTTGTAGCTGGCGAAGACCATGCCGGCATAGCTCTCGACGCGCAGGCTGGTCAGCGGCAGTTCCGACTTTTCCAGGATGCCTTCGTAGCCGTCCGGATACGGCAGCGCACGCAGCTTGCCGTCCAGGCCATAGGACCAGCTGTGGTACGGGCAGGTGAAGCCGGTGGCGTTGCCCTTGTGCTTCTCGCACACAGTCGCACCGCGGTGGCGGCAACGGTTTTCCAGCACGTTGATGTTGTTCTTCTTGTCGCGAACGACGATCACCGGGCGACGGCCGATGGTGGCGGTCTTGAAGTCGCCGCTGTTGCGCACTTCGCTTTCGTGGGCAACCCACACCCAGGTGCGGTAGAAAATCTTCTCGAACTCGGCTTCGAACAGCGCCGGGTCGTTGTACAGCGAGACGTCGACACGGTCGTGCTGGACCAGCTCTTCGGGGCTTTTCGACGTTGCGATCAGCCGGTATTCATGAGTGCTCATGCGGTTCTCCTCATGGCTTCTTGTTAGATTTAAAGGGTTGAGGCTTGCAGCTGCGCACCAAAGGCGCAGACCCGTTCGTCCTGACCTTTGCGACCGACAATCTGCAGGCCGACTTTCAGCCCGCCGCAATCGAGTTCCACCGGCACCGTCAACGCCGGATGGCCGCTGAGGTTGAAGGGACGCACCAGCGGGGTCATGCCGGCCACGGCCTTGCTGCCGCTACGCGCTTCGCTCAGGGTCGGCGGCAGGCTCGGCATGGTCGGTAGTAACAGCACCGCGAACTCTTCGAGCGCCGCGTCGACCTGTTGGGTGAAACGGCTGCGCACGGCTTGCGCCTGAGCCAGCTCATCGCGAGTGGTGCGACTCGCCGCCAGCAGGCGCTGTTCGACATCGGTGCCGATCAGGCCTTTGCCGGTGAGGTGACCAAACACGACCCAGTTTTCGAAATTGATCACGGTCAGGCCGGCGGCGAACGCGGCTTCGAATTCGCTCAATTGCAGGTGGCTGCGACGCCAGCCCGCACGGTCCGCGGCAGCACCGAGGCTGGCTTGCAGATGCGCGTCACAGGCCACGTCGAGGAAGCCGACCTTGGCGCCGTCACCTGGCAAGCCTTGCACGTTGAAACCCGGGCAAATCACCTGCATGGCGGCGATCAGGTCGTCCATGCTCTTGGCGAACGGCCCGACGCAATCGAGGCTGGACTGCAGCGGATGCGCGCCGATGCGACTGACACGGCCGTAAGTCGGCTTCAATCCTGCGATGCCGCAGCAGGCTGCCGGCACCCGCACCGAACCACCGGTGTCGGTGCCGATGGCGATGTCCGCCAAACCGGCGGCGACGGCCGATGCCGAACCACTGGAGGAACCGCCCGGCACCCGATCAGGTGCTTGAGGATTGACTGGCGTGCCGGTCCAGTCGTTGATGCCGGTGACACCAAACGCCAGTTCATGCAGGTTGGTCTTGCCGACGATCTGCCAGCCAGCGTTGAGAATCGCGTCCACCACTTCGGCGTTTTTCGTCGCCACCGGTGCATCGGCAAAGGCACGGCTGCCGGAGCGGGTCGGGTAGCCGGCGATGTCGATGGAATCCTTGATGGCCACGCGTTTGCCATTGCCACCGAGGAGAAATTCGCTGATGAAAGTACTCATGCACCCAGCTCCTTTTTGTACAAACAAGTGCTGAACAAGCGTTGTGTGCGCAAATGCGCGATCAACCACACGCCGTCGACACAGCGGAAATCGATGTTCAGTCGAGTGCCGAACAGTTCGCTGTGCTGATCGGCATAGGTGGAAATCTGCTGCATGATCCACTGCCCTTGCGCCGTGCTGCCGTCGACCACGATCGACTCGCTGGTGAGGTAATGCAGGTTCAGCTGGAAGTGGTCCGACGGCGGCAGGTAACCGCCGACAAACGCTGCCACGGCCTCGCGTCCACGATGCTGGCCGAAGGTTTGTGCGGTCTCGCGGCCAACGCCTTCCCAGATCGCATCGACGCAGAACAGCTCGGCCAGTTCGCTGACCTGGGTCAGCGCCCTCGGCACGTCGCAGAGATCCATGTAGCGCGCCATCAGGCGACGCACCGCGCTTTCCCCTTCGAGCGTTGCCAGACGCTGCAGCAAAGCCTCGTTCATGGCTTACACCTTGGCCGCGTCAGGGATGGTCAGTGGGCGACCGATGCGCGCCTCGACCTTGGCGTAGCGCCACAGGCTGTATTCGTTCACCGGCGTGGTGCGGAACAGGTTGCAGGCGTCGATCACCGACTGGTGGCAGTCGACGTCGGCCATGATGTACACGGTCCAGGGCGAGGTAGTGGACGGGCCGACCATCAGGCGGTCGTCATCCATCGCTCCGAGCACGGTGATGCCGGGCATCGCGCCCAGGTCGCCCATCATCCGGCTGAAGCCTTTCCACACGCTCAGGCCTTCGCCGGTGGGCAGGTCGAAAAAGTTCTGGGTGATGCCGATGCAGAAGACGACGCGCAATGGTTCTTGAGTGGTTTGGGTCATGAGTATTGATCCTTGAAAGAAAGGTTTCAGATGTAGCCCGGGAACGGCTGCACGCCGAGGAACACCGAGCCGGCGCCGTCATACAGCCCTTCGCTGAGGAAGGCGTGCTGGGTCACCACCATCGAGTCGCGCAGGTAGCGTTGCAGCGGATGGCGCAGGTAAATGGCCGTGGTACCGGCCAGGCTGTAGGCGCTTTGCACCACCTCGGCGCCGGCCTGGGACACGTGAATGGCAGACAAGCGCAACAGGCTGGTCTGCTCCGGGGTGACCGGATTGCCAGCGAGGATCGAGTTCCACACCTGTTCGGTGGCGTTGTAGAAGAAACCGCGGGCGGCAGTGAGCTTGGCTTCGGCCTTGGCGATTTCGATGCGCACGTAGGCGCGGTCGGACAGTTTCGGCGCACCGGTGATGCCACTGCCGCCAGCCATGCGGCTGATTTCATCGAGGGCAGCGCGGGCCAGGCCGAGGTTGACCACCGCCAGCACTTGCGCGGCATAGGCAATCGAGGGGTAACGGAACAGCGGTTCGTCGATGGTCGAGGCGCCACCGCGAATGAAGGTCCAGCGCTCGTCCACACGCTTGTCGGACACGCGCAGGTCGTGGCTGCCGGTGCCTTTGAGGCCAACCACGTCCCAGTTTTCGACGATCTCTACCTGCTCCGGGCGGAACACGGCGGTGCGTGGCTTGCCGCCCGCAGCGCCAATGCCCACGCCCAGCAAGTCAGCGCCCTTGCAGCCGCTGGCGAATTTCCAGGTGCCGTTGACTTGATAGCCGCCCTCAACCGCTTCGGCCGGCTGCAATGGAAACAGGCCGCCGGCGAACACCAGATCAGGATTTTGCGCATAGAGTTCAGCCAGTGTTTCGCGTGGCAAAGCCGCCAGGTAGACACCGGCGCTGCCGAAGCTGGCGACCCAGCCCGCCGAGCCGTCGGCTTCGGAGATGCGCTCGATCATTTGCAGGAACAGGGCCGGCGCCAGGGCGTCACCACCGAAGCATTTTGGCGTGGCGGCACGGTAGATACCCACTTGCTTGAAACGCTCGATCATGTCCCGAGGCACATGGGAGCCGGCGTCGAACTCGTCGCGGCGCTGGCGCACTTCATCCAGAACCTGTGCAAAGGCCTGGCTGTCGACGACATTCTCGTCAACGCCGATCGATGCGTCTTGTTGCGCAACCGCTGAACGCAGCATGGGCATTCTCCGTTTTGATTATTGTTAGTGGGGCGACACCGCACCGTTCTACCTGTAGGAGCGAGCGGTGCGGCGATCCGACTTGCCCGCGAAGAACGATGACGCGGTCTGCCTGACAGACCGCAGCGCCTGGTTCGCGGGCAAGCCTCGCTCCTACAATGCGGTCCAGTGTAAAAACCGCTGCGAAGCGCAACCATTGGTGCGTGCAGCCCCCCGGCTAAAGAAATCCCCTAGTTGCACACCGGTTACCTCTGAGCGCGTCCTCCTGTGCGAGCGGGTATAAAGCGCCATACTGGAACCCTCTGCCGTACAGGGCTTTGCGATGTACTTGCCAAAACCGAACGACTTCCATGCGCTGATCGAAGCCATGCCGCTGTGCATCATTCTTCACGATGCGCACACCAAGGAAATTCTCTGGGCCAACGCTGCCGCCCTGGCGGCGCTGGGTTTTACCCTGGAAGAACTGACGCCGCTCAAAGCCCCGGACATGACCCGCGACGCACCGAAGTACCGGCGCTCAGTGGGCCTGCGCTGGCTGGAAGGTGCCGCGCGCACCGGTCAGCGCGCCATCGAGTGGTGCTATCGCTCCAAGCAAGGTGTGGAGATTCTTTCCGAGGCCGTGGCGACCCTGGTGCACCTGGACGGCCGCGATGTGCTGATGGTGCAGTTCCGCGACATCTCCAAGGAGGACAAGGTCAAGCGCGACCTCAAGCGTTTCGAAAGCAGGCTCAAGGCGTTCATGCAGGATTTGGCCGAGGGCGTGGCCGTGCTCGGACCCGAGGGCGAAATCGGTTTTATCAGCGACTCCGGCGCGCACTTGCTCGGCAGTGAAGTCCATCCGTTGATGGGCAAGAACTTCCTGGACTGGTGCGATAAAGCTTCGCGCCAGCGCCTGTTGCAACGGTTCGCCCATGAGACCCCGGAACACACGCCGTTCAACGTGCATTACCAAGTGCAGCGGCGCGACGGCGAATGGCGCTGGCATGATGCGACGTGCCGCTATATAGAGATTGAGGATGACCTGGTTGGCCATCTGCTGCTGTTTCGCGACGTCACCGAGCAGGTGCAGGCCGAAGAAGCGCGGCGCGTCAGCGAGCAGAAACTCGAATACCTGGCGCGCTACAACGCCATGGGTGAAATGGCCGTGGCCATCGCCCATGAACTGAGCCAGCCGCTGGCCGCCACCCGCAATTTCATCGAGGGCGCGGTGATTCGCCTGGGCACCGTGGCCGCCGCCGATCAAGGCGTCACCTGGGGTTTGCAGAGCGCCGTGCGGCAGATCGAGCACGCCTCGGTGATCATCAAGAGCGTGCGCGATTACGTGGTGAAGCTGGAGCAAAGTGAAGAGCTGATCGATCTCAACGAGCTGCTGCGCGAAACCCGCTATTTCATCAGCCTGCGGGCTGACCCAAGCCTGGTACGCGTGGACGTCGTGACCTCACCCATGCCGCTACGGGTCAGTTGCGAGAAGGTGTTGATTGGCCAGGTGATCCTCAACCTGGCGTTCAACGCCATAGAAGAGATGGCCGACCTGCCAGTCGAACGCCGGGTTTTGCGCATTCATGCCAGCGCCGGCGACGGCGTGGCGCTGGTGCGGATCGAGGACTGCGGTCGCGGCATCCAGGCCCAGGCACAAGAGAAGCTGTTCGATGGTTTCTTCTCGTCCAAAGTCAGCGGCAACGGCATCGGCCTGGCGTTGTGCAAGAACATCATCGGCCGTCATCGGGGCGATATCTGGGCGCAAAACCTGGAGCCTTGCGGCGCGGTGTTCAGCTTTTCCCTTCCCCTGGCAACTCCCCCAGTCTGATCGTTCCCACGCTCTGCGTGGGAACGCAGCCCGGGACGCTCCGCGTCCCATCCAAAGCCGAACGCAGAGCGTCCGTTGAGGCATTCCCACGCAGAGCGTGGGAACGATCAGGCCCCCCCACACACTGGCACAGATACACAAACACTTGGCAGGCAGGGCAATTCCCGCGATTGCCGGGCGAGGCACTATTCGATGGTCATCTGCCCACTCACCCGCGATCCGCGTTACCAATAATTCAGGAAGTTCCCCTTATGCGAACAAACAGGATCTCCGTACAGTCAGCGCTAGGCCTGAGCCTGCTTGTACTCGGCTTGAACAGTGCCCGCGCGGACCTGCCCGCCGACACCGGCATTGGCCAGACCACCTTGGCCTTCCCCGCTGAACCGCACCGGGCATTCGTCGTCGATGTCGAGTTCGAAAGCTTCGTCGTCGGGCGTGTCACCGTGGTCGACCCCGACCAGAAACGCGTGCTCGGCATGGTCCCGACCGGCTTTGCCGCGCCTTCGGCCCTGAGCCATGACGGCAAGCTGATCTACAGCGCCGACATTTGGTATTCGCGCGGTACCCGTGGCACCCGCACTGACGTGCTGACCGCGTGGGACAGCTCGACCCTGTCGCCGGCCTGGGAAGTATTGATCCCGAACAAGCGCGCCGAGTCGCTGACCCAGCGCTACGGCCTGAAGACCAGCGGCGATGACCGTTTCGTCTACGTCTACAACTTCACCCCGTCGACCTCGGTGACCGTGGTCGACACCCAGACCAAAGCGGTTGCCACGGAAATCGCGATTCCCGGTTGCGTACTCAACTACCCGGTGGGCAAGCGTCGTTTCGCCTCGCTGTGCGGCGACGGCAGCCTGCAGGTGGTGACCCTCAACGATCAGGGCCAGGAAACCGCGCGCAATCGCACGCCGTTCTTCGACCCGAACGCGGAAAAACTGGTGGAGCGCGCGGTCAACGTCGGCGACACCTACTACTTCACCACCACCACCGGCACCGTGCGCGCCGTGGATTTCTCGGCTGACACGCCAAAAATCCTGCCGAGCTGGTCGCTGGTCACCGACGAAGAGAAGAAAGCCGGTTGGGCACCGGGCGGCTGGCAGCTGATGGCAGTCGCGCCGAAGCTGAACCGCTTGTACGTGCTGATGCACGACGCCCATGAACCGATGAAGTGGGAAGACCCAAGCACCCTGATCTGGGCCTTCGACCTGAAGACCGGCAAGAAAATCGGCACCCTGCAAGCACCGGTTCCGGTTTGGAGCATGCAGGCCACCGGCGATGACAAGCCGCTGCTGCTGGGCACCGACGTTGAAGGCGGCTTGCAGATCTTCGACCTCAAGACCAACCAGCACACCGGCAGCATGGCCAAGGTCGCGAAAACCGCGACTCAGGTCATGAGCTACTAAACGAGGTTCGGCCATGCAATCAGATCCGATCTTCATCCTTGCCAGCGCCATCGCCATTGCGGTGCTGCTGGCCAGTGCCGCAACCCACAAGGTGCGGGCGCCGGCGCGCTTTCGCAAACAGCTTGCCGATTATCAACTGCTGCCCGACGCACTGGTGCGCCCGAGCGCGCGGTTGATCGCGCTGCTGGAACTGGCCATCGCCTTCGCGTTGTTGGTGCCGGTCAGCCGTCCCTGGGCGGCGTTGAGCGCGGCGGGCCTGTTGGCGCTGTACACCGCCGCCATCGGCATCAACCTGTGGCGCGGTCGTCGCGACATCGACTGCGGCTGTGCTGGTCCCGACCAGGCGCAACCGCTGCGCCCGGTCCTGCTGCTGCGCAACAGCGTGCTGGTGGCGCTGGCGCTGGTGGCCTGCGTGGCACCGATTGTCCGCGACATGACTGTGTTCGATGGCTTCGTGACCCTGGCCTCTGCCGCCGTCGCGCTGCTCATCTACGCCGCGGCCGATGGCCTGGCGGCGAACTCCCCTCTTCTGCTCAAATTGATTGGTAGGTAATCAAAATGGAAGGCTTGATAGTTTCCAACGTTCTGCTCTGGGTATTGCTGGTGGCCGTGGCGTTTGTCGTCATGGGCCTGGTCCGTCAGATTGGCGTGCTGCACGGCCGTCTGGCCCCGGCTGGCGCGCTGATGATGGACAAAGGCGTGGCCGTGAACGAGGCCGCACCGCAAGTGACCGCTGCCGACCGTAATGGTCGCCCGGTGAACTTCGGCTACGCCGGTGAGAAATCGCAACTGCTGTTCTTCCTCTCGCCGACCTGCCCGATCTGCAAATCGCTGCTGCCGGCGATCAAGTCCATCGCCAAGGAACAAGCCAATACCCTCGACGTGGTGTTCGTCAGTGATGGCGACATGGACGCCCAGCAAGCACTGATCCGCGAACACAAACTGGAAGACGCCACTTATGTAGTCGGCCCGGAAGTGGGCATGACCTACCAGATCGGCAAGCTGCCGTACGCCGCGCTGATCGACAAGTCCGGCACCCTGCGCGCCAAAGGCCTGGTCAATTCCCGTGAGCACCTTGACAGCCTGTTCGAAGTCGAGCACTTGAAGCATGCCACGCTGCAGCAGTACCTCAATGCCCAGCCCCACGACCATAACCCTTCTCACAATCATGACCACAGCCACGGCCATAGCCACTGATAAGGCAGGGAGACCTTCATGAAA
This sequence comes from Pseudomonas sp. NPDC087336, assembly GCF_044744285.1. Taxonomy (NCBI): domain Bacteria; kingdom Pseudomonadati; phylum Pseudomonadota; class Gammaproteobacteria; order Pseudomonadales; family Pseudomonadaceae; genus Pseudomonas; species Pseudomonas sp. NPDC087336. Next base: position 97,812 of record NZ_JBIUYA010000007.1, read on the forward strand.
CTGCTGGATCTGTTGTTCGAGCGCTCCTCGCGCCGTGTTGCCGACACTACTTCGCGCCGCAAACTGCTGGCACGCATGGGCTCGCTGATCGTTGCCGGTGCCGCCCTGCCCGTGCTGCTGCCGCTGGATCGCACCAGCAAGGCGCTGGCCGCCACTGACCCGAAAGCTGGCGACCCTGGCGATCCGAACAGCTGCGACTACTGGCGCTACTGCTCCATCGACGGCTTTCTGTGCAGCTGCTGCGGCGGTTCGGTGACCTCCTGCCCGCCAGGCACCGAAGCCTCGCAAGTGACCTGGATCGGTACCTGCCGCAACCCGGCCGACGGCAAGGACTACATCATTTCGTACAACGACTGCTGCGGTAAGCAAAGCTGCGCCCAGTGCGCCTGTACCCGTAACGACAGTGAAGAACCGGCCTACCGCCCGTTCAACAACAACGATGTGAACTGGTGCCTGGCCGCCAAATCGCACATCTATCACTGCACCGTTTCGATCATCCGTGGCGTGGCGGTCTGACACGCACCACCGCCGATTGCCCTGGCACCGGCATCGGTCCCCTGTAGGAGCTGGCTTGCCAGCGAATGCGGTCTGACATGTGACATTTTTTGTCGACTGACCCGGCGCCTTCGCTGGCAAGCCAGCTCCTACAGGTCCCCTCTATGGAGACATCTCATGCGCAAGCTGCTGGTCCTCGGTCTCGTCTGCACCCTGAGCGCCCCACTCGCCCATGCCCGGGCCATCCCGGACCCGACGCAGCGTCACGCGCCGGGCAACGAGGAACTGCAAAAGCCCATCGCCGAGGCTGGCTACAGCGTGGGTGTGAACTACCAGTTGCAATGCGCCGGCTGCCATCTGGGCAATGGCATGGGCTCGGCGGCCAATGACACGCCGCGAATGACCGGATTTGTCGGTAACTTCCTGAAAGTCCCCGGCGGTCGCGAATTCCTGGTACGCGTGCCGGGCATGTCGCAATCGGCGTTGAACAACGCGCAACTGGCAGACCTGCTCAACTGGCTGATGCGCGAAGACGGCATGGCCGGCAAAAGCCGCCCCGCCGATTACCAGCCCTACAGCGCAGACGAAGTGGCGGCACTGCGCGCCAAAACCATGCTCAACCTGCCTGGCACCCGCGCCGAACTGATCAGCAAGATGCGCGCCCAAGGCATCGCCATCGAAGACGGGATGAATAACTGACAGCGCTGCCCATGCGCTGCTCATCCGCTCTTCCCGCCCAGGCAATCCAAGTGCTACCGATGGTCGTCCAATCCCCCCAAAAGCAGGCCGGCCGGCGCCTGCGTCAATGCTGCAGACTAAACTTCGTCCATTGCGTGAATGAATCCACGCTGCTGCTAAAGTGATAGCACGGGATGCCGCTTTTTCCCCTGCCTGCAAATTTCGGTGGACGGTGGATTTCTCGACTATAAGTAGCTTGCCGTTGAGGCTAAAGCTCTGAAACGAAGGTGGTTTTGACCTGGATCGCGTTCGGGTTGGGCGCGAGGGGGCAGCAAAAATGGGATCTGATCATGATTTTTGAGCCGAGCAGTAGCCGTTCCGTACTCCAGCGAAGAAGCAGTACCAGTATCTTTATCCAGGCCGGTCTCGATAGCCTTGCTGTAACCAGTGTCGCGTGGTACCTGATTGATTATCACATCGGCTATATCACGCAGGCCTATGTGATCATGGTCCTGCTGTTGCTGGGGGCACTGGCCGTCGTCTACGACCACTACGCCATTTATCGAAGCAACGTCGGGTTCGCCGTCAAGGCCTTCAAACTGTTCAAGGCATGGACCGCCGCCTTTTGTTTTCTCGTCGCCATGGCCTTTCTTACGAAACAGAGCGAACAGTACTCACGTCTGTTGGTCGGTGAGTTGTTCGTCATTGGTTATTTTGCACAACTACTGTTGCACCTCGGGACGCGTGAACTGCAAAAGAAGTTCCTGGCGCACCCCACCCAACGGGACAACGCACTGATCATCGGCTCGGGCGAGCTGGCGGACTTCCTCCACCAGAAAATCAGCAACAATCCCTGGCTGGGTGAACGGGTCGTCGGCTCCGTGTTGATCGGGGCGGCCGATGACCAGGGCAAGGATGGGTCGGAAAACCCCAACCGCCTGGCGATACTGGGTCATATTTCCGATCTTGACGACCTGGTCGTGCAGCACTCCATCCGCACCGTCTACTTCGTCACGCCATTGGACGGGTCGCAGGTGATCAAGGATGTGTATTTGAAGTTGTTCGACAAGCACATCTCGGTCAACTGGGTGCCGGACATCTTTTCCCTGCGCTTGATCAATCACAGCGTTCGCGAGATTGCCGGCATTCCCGTGCTGACCTTGTCCGAAACGCCACTGATGGGCATGCGCCTGCTGCTCAAGAACCTTGAAGACCGCGTGCTGGCGTTTCTCCTGTTGCTTTTGGCCGCGCCAGTGCTGGCCATCGTCGCCATTGCCATCAAGCTCGACAGCCCGGGGCCGGTGTTCTTTCGCCAGCAACGGATGGGCTGGAGTGGTGGGCCTTTTCGCATCTGGAAGTTCAGGAGCATGGTCGTCCATCAGCCCGAAGACGGTGTGGTCAAGCAAGCACAAAGGAATGATCCGCGCATGACCCGGGTCGGCGCCTTCATTCGACGCACCAGCCTGGATGAACTGCCGCAGCTGTTCAACGTGCTGATGGGCGAAATGTCCCTGGTCGGGCCTCGCCCACATGCCATCCAGCACGATGCGCAGTATTCACCCGATATCGCCGACTACTTTGCACGCCACAACATCAAGCCAGGCATTACTGGCCTGGCTCAAGTGCGTGGTTATCGCGGTGAAACCAAGGATATCGAACAGATGATTCGCCGGGTGGATTCGGACATCGAATACATCAACAACTGGTCGCTGTGGCTCGACTTCGTCATCCTTGCCCGAACGGTGACGGCCTTCTCTGGCAAGCATGCCTACTAGTCGTGTATTGCACGATATCCAACACCCGGTAGCGCTGACGATTAGCGTTACCGGGTTATCAACAAGAAAGGAAAACCCTTGAGAAGCATCAGGCCGGAAACAGGTCGAGGGTGCGCTCGACCTCATCGGGGTCGATCCTGAAACCTTCGCCGTCCGGCGTGCCCACTACAAAACCGAAATTTTGCCGGTCGCGATCCGTCAGGTACTTGAAGAAGCAGACGAAACGATCAGGGGGTTGCAGGATCAGCAGCGAACCGCCGGGTGCAAGGACATTGACGCCGTGTATGAGTTGGCTGCCTTCGATGCCGATCACAGTCCTGGCCCCGGCACAGGCGGCGACGATGCTCGCCACATCCATTTTCGACGGGTCGATGATGCGAAAGCCCCGGCGCTCACGCAGACGCTCAGCCAGCTCCAGTTCATTGAGCAACAAGCGCAACTCGCCTTTGTTGCCCCGCAGCACGAATACCCCGGGATGCGGGCTGACATCGACATGTGACAGCAACTTTTCAGACATGGCGCGAAAGCGCAGGTGCTTGTGGCGGTTCTGAGGGATGTCGTCAAAGATCACCAGCTCACGAAAAAATGCGTTGCGCAAACGAAGCGGATTCATGCCCAGCCACTTTTCATAACCGGGGGCGTGAAGTATCCCGTGCCTGGTGGCGCTAACCTCGGTTTCAGCGAGCGCCGTGGTCACCGGCACGCCCTCCTCGCAGGCCATTGGATAGGTGATGCAATCATCCACCATCCACGAGCCAAACCAGGTGTTGCCACCCACGGTGCAATACATCGCCCCGCGGTCGATTTCGTTTTCTATGCGAATCTTCGGCAACCAATGGGCCCTGGGCGATAACCAGGTTTTGGCGTCACCTTTGTAAAGCGCGCCGTCGATCAACCAGGCGTCCTTGAGCAGAAAGGCGCGAGTCGGACCGTGCTGGACGGGACCGTTGCCCTCCATGGTGCGACGGGGATGTTCGAAGGGATAAAACTGCCACCCGGTCACGCGTTCAAGCTGGTTGGGCAGGTAAAAAGCAGGCGGAGCAATCGATACATCCGCGGGAGCCACTTCCCAGGTTTTCAACGCGACACTTTGCAGGTTCAGCGGCGGTTTCCTGGCAAGTTGCTCCTTGAAAATGTGTTTATACGCAGCAAAACTCCATTTCGCCCCAGCGCCGCTCACCAACATATTCGATTGCGACATAAGGATTACCACTCTAATACGTTTAAATATAAATAGCGCTTGTCATCCCTGTGCGCAGAATCAAACTCCAGTCAGTTGCAAATGATGGTTTCCATGACAGGGGGCGACTTCAAATGACCATAGCGACCGCGTAAAGTCTCAAGCAATTGTTCCTGTGGCGCTGTGGCGCTATGAAGATAGACCTTGGCGAGCCCACCAAATCCCATTTCGCGATAGCGCTCGGCAACTTCCTCATCACTTTGCCCGTCCGGCAAACCCAGATGCAGGGTCAGTTTTTTACCCTCTACAGCGAACAAGGGGGTTTCCCAGAGAAATTGCGCCACACCCACCTTGGGCAGCCGGACAAATAGATAACCGTGGTTGTTCAGCGTATCGACATCGCCACCGCGCCGTCTTTTCCATTCCAGCAAGCCATCGTCCGGGCGCGCCAGGCAGGTGCCGATATCGTAATAGTCAAAGCCGTTTTCCAACGCCCATTCCAGCGCCATGAAGGTGGTGATCGAGTTGATTTCCCGTAGTTTTTTCGCATCCGAATAGACAGTTTCGGGGTAGCCGAAACGGATCGTGCTCCAGTAGCGCTTGCCCGCGCGGGTAATCACGCAGCCAAGGTGACAAGCAACCACTTCGTCTTCCAGCAACACCAGGTCCAGTCGGCCGGCGGTTTTCGCCACCCTTCGCACTTCCTGCTGCTCGATTTGCGAAGCAGACGTGCCATGCCTTGCACTGGCATAGGGCTGCAGCATGCCCTGGTCGGCACTTTCGATTTCGTCGTCGTTCAACGCCTGTTTAAGGCGATAGCGCAAGCGATTCTTGCGAAGATTGCGGCGCAACTCGGAGTTGTATCTTGCGGTGATGTCCTCGATCGACCGGCCCAGAGGTACTACAGCGCTAAGATACTGGGGCACGCAGAGTGCGCCCGGCGTCGGTATTTCACTGACAAACACCGTCCGGCCTGATTTATCCGCCTTGACTTGCTGATTGGCTACCTGAGGTTCAGCCCCCATGAGAACTTTCACAAATTCGCGCTGTGCCTTGCGGCCCATATAGAGAATGTCGTAAGCGCTGTCTTCGCGCAGCTTGAACCTGACAAATTCCCAGCGCCAGAAACAGGCTCGGCCGGCAATATCGTGCAGCCAGGCGTGGGCTTTCCTCAGTTCAAAGCGTACCGACGGCGTGATCAACTGACGCAACTGTGCCTTTACATATTCTTTCATTTTGTATTAACACTAATTAATTAAAGAAAGATTATTCGGAAGTTCGAATCAAGGAATAACAGACGGAAAACCAGGCTTCGATTCGAAGGCGCTTGACGTCAAACTTTCGTCGCCATTCGCATAAAAGGCGAAACAAATCTCTACCGCGCCAGCAAGTCGTCGCTTACATGAGCAGTAAAGATGCTATGCCAGAGTTTTGCAAGATATTGCAGAGCCAACCCTGCTCATACGCCCCGACCTCACCCGCCAGTCGGCGCTGTGCAGGCAAGCGTTCTCAATATGAACATCGGGTTACCGACCACGTAGCGACTGAACAGGCGCTTGGGCTCACTGACCAGCCTGAACACCCATTCGCAACCCAGGCCCCGCATCCATTGCGGAGCGCGGTTCACCTTGCCACCGAGAAAGTCCAGGATCGCCCCCCCACACACGATCAGGCAAGGCACGCCGCTGGCCGCCAGCCGGGCAGCAACGACTTCCTGCCTGGGCATGCCCATGCCCAACACCACCAGTTCCGGCTGATGTTGCCGGGCGAGTTCCAGGTAGGTCTCGACGTCGGCGAAACCATGGTGAACAGACACGACATCGACCGCCAATGCAGCCTCGCAATGCTTTGCCGCATTGGCCAGAAAAGGCTCTTGCGTGCCCCACAGAGCCACGCGCCGTCCATGGTAGGCTGACAGTATTTTGGGGATGAAATCCGTGCCGTTCATGTTCAGCCCCGGCTCCCTGCCCATTCGGCGAAACAGGATCGACATGCCGGAGCCATCGCGCAGCAACACGTCGGCGGCCGACAGTGCCTGGTAGTAGGCGTTGTCCTTGGCAACCAGGTTCATGGCATGGGCATTGACGAATCCAAGCACCGTCGCCCGTTGCGGCCTGGACAACGCCTCGATCAGGCGCTGCTCTTGATCGGCATCGGCGATGACCCTGAGTGTCTGGATGATCGTTTGCCAATTGTGCTGCCAGGCCAATGCGCGCATCAGGAGTCATCTCGCTTGGAACGCACCCATTCAACCTGGCGTTTAACCAGGAAGCCGAGGTACAGGGGGATTTTCTTCAGTGCGTAGAATGGTGCATACAGCAAGGCGGAAAAGGCGATGATGGCGCGACCGAACTGGCTCCACGCCAGCAAGATGGTCACCATCAACAGGCCCACCCCGACCGATGCGATCAACGCCGGCAGCCATGCGCCGAACAGCCAGAACACCAACCAGGACAGGGTAAACGCCGCGCCCAACAACAACGTCAGCAAGGCCAGCGGCGGTACCAATAGATCCAGGGTCATGGCCAGCAGGTTGAAGTTGCGTCGGGCAAGCGACTCCACGAGCAATTTTGGCGCGTCCCCCAGGATCACGCCCAGGTGACCATGCTCCCAGCGCGTACGCTGGGTCGTGAGGCCTTCGTCACTGCGCGGGAAATAGCTGGTCACCAGGGCATCGGGGCAAAACAACGGCGGCTTGCCGCTGCGACAGAAATCCAGGCCCATTTTCAGGTCTTCAACGATGTGGCCACTGGCAAGGGTGATCAAGGGCAGGTCGCGCCAGACGAACGCCATGCCCGTGCCCATCAGCTGGCAGGGCAACCCCAGCCGGGCCCAGCCTTGTGGCCGCACCCGATTCTTCACGCACCAGGCAAACTCGGCGATCTGCACCTTCAGCCCGGAACCCGCCGGGGCACGCATCAGGTCAAGCGCCTGGGTCGGCCGCCCCGAGTCGATGCATTGTATGGCCAGGCGCTCGATGAAGCCCTCGTTCACCTGGCAATCGGCATCGACGATGATCAGCACGTCCGGCGCATCGCTGGCCAGGTGACGCGCGCCAAAATCCAGGGCATAGCCCTTGCCACGCTGCTGGGCATTGCTGCGCTCCACAACCTCGGCGCCGGCCGCACGGGCCATCGCGGCGGTATCGTCAGAACAGTTGTCGGCGACCACCAACAGGCGGTCGCCCTCCTGCAATTGCGGGCGCAGGGAATTCAATGTGGCCTGGATAATCGAGGACTCATTGTGGGCCGGCACCAGCACTGCGACCCGAGGTCGCGGGCGTTGCGCGAGCGCTTGTGTGCGCACCGGCAAGCCCGCCAGCAGCACTTGCACGAACAGCACCAACACCGGCAGGAGGATGATCGCCAGCGCTACGCCGAGTAGCCAATTGAGGAATGTGATCATGCTTGCGCCTTGAACAGATGAGCCAACTTGGTCGCTTCCGTATCGATATCGTGGCGCTCCAGCACCCGCTGATAAGCCGCCTCGCCCATGCGCTGCAACTGCTCGACAGGCTGTGCCAGGCAGTCCGCCAGCGCCGCCGCCAACTCTTCCACCGCGCCGGCGGGAAACAGCCAGCCGTTCTCGCCCTGGCGCACCAGTTCGGGAATGCCCGCCACATAAGTCGTCAGCACCGGCCGGCGCAACGCCATGGCTTCCATGATGACCACCGGCAAACCTTCGGCGAAGCTCGGCAAGACCAGGGCCCGGGCGGCGAGAATCTCCGTGCGCACCTGTTCGCTGCTGATCCATCCGGTGATTCGCACACGCGATTGCAGGCCATGCCGGGCAATCAGTTCTTCGATTTGCGGGCGCATTTCGCCGTCACCGGCCAGGACTATCTCGAACGCCACGCCCTGCTCGGCCAAGCGGCGCGCGGCCTCAAGCAACAGCAATTGGCCTTTCTGCTCACACAAGCGCCCCACGCAGACCAACCGCGGCGCGGACGGCACCGCCACCGCCGGCACATCGTGGAAGGCCCGCTCCAGGCCACAATGCACGACCTTGACCCGCGCCCAGTGCGCATGTTCGACCCAGCGATACAGCTGGCTGCGCCCATAGGCGCTGATAGCCGCGACAAACGCCGAGCGCCGGACTTTCTCGCCCAGGTGGATGAACTGCGCCTTGTCGAACTCTTCCGGGCCATGCACGGTAAAGCTGTAGGTCGGGCCGCCGAGTGCGTTGACCAGCATCACCACTTCGGTCGAGTTGGTGCCGAAATGGGCATGCACGTGCCGGGCGCCGAACGCCTGTACCCATGACAGCACGCGACATGCCTCGAGCAAATAGATCAGATGGTACGGCCAGGACCGATCGGCACGCCGGCCCATGCGCAACGCCAGCCACAGCGTCGAAAAGAACCGCCGCGGCTGGGCACGCAGCACCTGCAGCGCAGGTCGCAACAGCGCTTTGACGCCACCCTCCAGCACATAGCGGGTCTTGCTGCGTTCGGACTCGTCCTCGGCGTCCACCAACTCGGCATCCCAGCCTCTCAGCGCGATGCGTTGAACCTCAAAGCCCTGGCGCTCCAACGCCAGGATCTCGCGACGAATGAAGCTATGGCTGACCTTCGGGTACTGATTGATGAAATAAGCGATACGCATGGGCACCCGGCTTGAATGTCGTCGAAGTTATTACTGCAGGTACCCCCACAGTAGTCCAGTAACCGGTCACGTCAATTCACTGCGTAGCTGCCGATCAACACCTGGTCGATCCTGGCAAAGGTATCGTCCAGCAACTCATAGCGCCGGCGATACATGGCGCGTTTTTTTGAAGCAATGGTGTCCAGTGGCTTTCTGGACGATGCCATGGGAATTTCAAAAAAATCTTCGCGCGCAGAAGGTGTCGCCCCATGCTCAAGCCAGATCGAATCATAATTGGCGGCCAGCTCCTGGGCTTTATGCGCGCCAAAATACGGGTGGCGATGATGACGATAGACATCCCCTACCGCGTAGATTTTTCCGACACCGATATTGCCGGCGATGTACTTGATCACTTCAATCAGAAAACTCCTGGGCCGCAGGCCTTCGAAGTCCTTGGTGACATCCCTGTAGATGCCCAGCGATCGGTCGCTCTCGATACCTTTGTGTATGCCCTGCACGGCACCAATGAAGATGCAAAGCTCACCGTCCGTGCAACACAAGGTGAAGGCGATCGAGGCAATGCGCAAATCGCCCTGGAACAGGTTCAGCACCAGCTCGCCTTCACGCATGAACCAGAACGGGCGGTCCAGCACCAGGGTACAGCCGGCGGACCACGCCGTCAGGTCGCTCAAGACCAGACTGTCGTCGCGTCCGAACAGCAGTAGCTGCGGGCAGCTTTTCGTGACCACCTCGTAATGCGAGGCCATGACGCCCAATTTGTCCTGGGAGCTCCAGCTTTTGCTGATGTAGGGCCAGTGGATGACGCCCAGGCAATCGCCGCCGAGTTTCTCGATACCGGTATCGCCCAGCGCGTTGGACATACGCCCGAAAAACACATTCAACTCGGCCCAGTTCTTGCCCACCAACAGCGCAAACTTGAGTTTGTTCTTCAAGGCCCTCAGGGAATAGCCAGCGTGCAGGGAGAAGACGCTTTTGACGATTATCCAATAGTCCATCGAAGTCTCACTTGTATTCGATCAATGCGGATTTGCCGGCACCGAACCTGTTCAAAAGAAACTTGACCTGCCCGAACATCTCGGGAAATTTGCCCAGCACGAGGAAGAACGCCAGTAGCCAGTTTTGCCGTGCAGGGCCAGCGCCCCGCCTCGCCAGGCGCGCGACCTGCAGCGGATAGACCAACAGCACCAGCAGCCCGGGCCAGCCCAGCATCAGCGTGGCAATCACTGTTGCCAGCGGCACACCCAAGCCCCAGAACCAGGCCCGACGCGACTCGCGGCGCCAATGGCGCTCCGGTGCGCCCCCGTGTAAAAACGCGCCTTCGGCAAAGGCATAACCGCCGCGCAGGGTACGCCGCCACCATTGGCCGAAGCGGGTCATGCTCGCATCGTGCAAGGTCATTTCCTCGCCCAGGCGCCAGACCTTCCAGCCCTTGGCGCGCAGGCGCACGCAAAGCTCCGGCTCTTCCCCGGCAATCAGGTCCGGCCGGTACCCGCCCGCGGTGACGAAGGCGTCCACGCGCATCAGTGCATCGCCACCACAGGCGCTGGTCGCACCGGTTGGTGTATCCCATTCGAGATCGCACATCAGGTTATAAATGGAACGTTGCGGAAAACGTTCGCGGCGGCGCCCGCACACCACCGCCACCTCAGGGTGGGCTTCAAGAAAGGCCTGTGCATGGGGCAGCCAGCTGGCGACCACCTCGCAATCGCCGTCGACGAACTGCACATGACGCATCGACGGCAACAGGCGTTGCAGTCGGGCAAAACCTTCATTGCGCGCACGTGCGGCCGTGAAGGCAATGCTCATGTCCAGTTCGACCACTTCGACGCCAAGCCTTTGTGCCATCTGTCCCGAACCATCGGTGGAGCCAGAGTCGACATAGACGATCTGCTGCGCCGCCCCCACCAGCGACGCCAGGCAGCGCTCCAGGCGCTGGCCTTCGTTGCGACCGATGACCACAACGCCAACCCCCGTCGCCACCGTGCTCATGAGTATTGCTCGGCATCAGCGAGCTTGCGCTGCTTGATGGTCGCCGGCACGCCAACGGCCACCGAGTTGTCAGGCACATCGGTCAACACCACGGCATTGGCGCCGATCACCACATTGTTGCCGATGCGGATGTTGCCCAGCACCTTGGCGCCGGTGCCGATATCGACGTTGTTGCCCATCACCGGGGCGATCGGCTCCTTCACGTTCTTGAGCCCCACGACCACGCCATTGCGGATCCGGCAGTCATCGCCGAACTGCGCATAACCACTGATAACGATGCCGCCGAAATGATCGATGACGAAATTGCGCCCGACCACCACCTCGCACGGCAGCTCGATGCCCGTCACGATCTGCACCAGCTTGAACAGCACTTTGTAGATAAACGAGAGCAATTTGCGTAACAGCGCCGGGCGCACGCCGTAGCGCCAACGCCCGAAGCGATACACCAGCATCACCCAGAAACCCTGGGCGCCCCAATCACCCTCGTATGCTCGCAAGTCCGCACGTATGTTTTCGAACATGGACTGACCTACCGTGTGGGTTGGCTACCGAGTTTGGTTTTACGCAGCAGTGCCCAGGTCACACGTGTGTGTTGCCAACACGCCTTGATGGCGGCCCGACCGCGACCTCTCAACAAAGCCTTGAGCCCCAGGATCAGGTCACACAGGCCGACCAGCAGCATGTGCAAGGCCAACCCCGGCAAACCGTGATGCTTGCGGAAGTACAACAGCTCGCTTTCGATCTGCAGCGTCTGTAGCTGTCGGCCGTCCATATTCAGCTTGTCGACCGACTTGGCGCTCTCGCCACCGATATGCACCACCGTCGTATGGGGGTAGTAGACCACCTTCCACCCCGCCTGCTTCACGCGCCGGCAGTGATCGACTTCCTCGTAGTAGAGGAAATAACGCGGATCGAACAAGCCGACCTTGTCGATCACTTCACGGCGGATCAGGTAATAGCAACCAGGCACCCAGTCGCACTCGCGCACCGAGGCATGATCCCAGGCCAGGTCGTCGACCAGTTTCACCCAAGGGAAAAAGCGCTCAAGCCCGGCAGTCACGAGGAACACATTCAGCGGCGTCGGAAAGTAGCGGCAGGAGGGTTGCAGCTCGCCGTCCCGACCGACCAGGCGTACACCGAGGATCCCGCAATCGGGATGAGCCTCCATGTACTCCAGGGTCTTGGCCAGTGTGTCGTCGGACACAAAAGCGTCGGTGTTGAGCAGCAACGCGTACTTGCCCTCCAGGTGTTCAACCAATTGATTATTGGCCCGACCAAAACCGACATTGTCTTTATTGGCCAGCAACACGGCCTCTGGACAAATACTGCCCAGGCAATCCAGCGAATTGTCCGCCGAGGCATTGTCCACTACCAGGTAGCGCGCCGGGTCGGCACTCTTGGACTGGCGCAGCGCATTGAACATGGGCTGCAACAGTCCCGCCGTGTTGTAGTTGACCACGAGCACATCCAGTGGCGCGTTACTCATTGGCTTTCTCGCCAAAGAAGTACTGCGTTCTCATGGCCCTGAGCTTGGGCTCGTAATCCGGATCAAAGTGAGTGCCGCGGTGGCGGATGAGATCTATCCACGGATAGGCTTCGCAACGCTCTTCGATTTTCTTGAGCAGATCTTCAACGGTGCAGAGCACCTTCGCCGGGTTACCCCCCACCACGACTCCGGGCGGAACATCCTTGGTGATCACGGCACCGGCGGCGACGATTGAATTCGGACCGATTGTGACGCGCGGCATGACGATAGCGCCATAACCGACGAAGCTGTTGTCAAGGATATCGACCGCACCGACGGAGTCGAGTGTTTTGCCCGCGCTGACCTCGAACAGGCCAATGATTCCGTCGTGCCCGAACACTGTGCAATCGGACAAGCCGACGTTGTTGCCCAGGCGCAGCAGCGAAGGGTCGGGGATGTTGCAGCCGGGATTGATCCACACGCCCTTGCCGACCGAGTGTATTCCTCCCCAGCGCGCCAGGAACTCTGCCCATTCGAAGCCTGTGGGGTGACAAAACCTCTTGTATAAACCCTTCCCCCGACCTGTTTTCCATGCGTAGTAACTTATTGCACGCCTTGCTAGCCCAATCATCCTGTCAGCCTCACAAAAGTCAGCGTTTCACATCGGTTCCAAGACCAGATGCACCATGGTTTTGTTGTTTTTGTGGCACCCCGATTTGGTTGCTCTCCCTAAGACTTTTAAATTCAAGAATACCTGCCTGTCGCAGGGCCCATTTGATGGTTGAGGTAATCCGCCAACCGCAGCGTCAGCTGCAACAGCGGCATGGTTGGATTGCTCGCGCCAGCGGTTGAAAACACACTGCTGCCAGCGACGTACAGATTATTGGTGCCGAACACTTTGCAGTTCTCATCGACCACCCCGAATTCAGGGGAGGTCGCCATCCGGGTCGTCCCCATGTGATGGGCATGCGGCACGACCTTCAGTGGCAAGGAAACGTCATACACCGCTTCCTCCAACTTGACATAGCCAAGCCCCTCTTCGGCAAAACACTTTGCCACCTCCAGGCCTATGCTTTTTATCGTCTCCCTGTCTTCAGGGGCGAGCTCCCAGTGGATGTTGGCCTTTCTCATCCCCAGCTCATCGTGCTCTTCGGTCAACGCGACGCGACTCTTGCGGCTGGGAAACTGCTCGATCATCGTGGCGAGCTCGCCGTCACCGGGACAGTTGAACTTGGCAATGAATTCGATCTTGTGCGCCATGCCAGCCTTGCAAGCCAGGTTTTCGAAAAAGCCCTTGATTGCCGCCATGCGCCCATAGGTTTCCACGGCCGTCAACAGTGAAGCCGTGACATTGCCTTTACCGGAGTGATGCTCGATCACAAACGCATCCTTGGTGTAGAACTGCCTGGCCTCCCGGCTTTCGCCGTTGTTGAGGATGAAGGTACCGAGGGCGATGTTCAGGTGTTCCATGAAGCATCGACCGACCAGGCCATCCTCGCTGACAACGCCAGCGGCGGCCAAGGATTTGCTGTTGAGCAACTGCCTGGCATTCTCAATCGCGCCGGTGGCCAGGATGAATTGCCTGGCCGAGATGTGCGCTTGATTGCGTTCGTAATCGGACACTACGACGGCGGTGATGCGACCTGTGTTGCTGTCGAAATCCAAGTCGACGCAATTGCAATTGATGAAGACGTCCAGGCCCTCGGCCTCCTCGAGCTCCTTGGCATATTTTTGTGCAAATCGAGTCGGCGGACTGAGCAGGAAACGGTCGGCTTCGAATTCGTCGCTGTGAAAGGCCGCGTTGACGGTCTTGAATCCCGAGTCCAGCGGCAGGTCCAGAATGGCCATGGCCGCCGGTAGATTGCGCTCCATCTCGGAAAACGCGATGGGCCAGCCGGGCAAATTCACCGGAGGGGACAGGGTAAAATCCGAAGGCTCGAAGGGACGGCAACGACCGGCCCAGTGGTTGGAAGTACCCCCCAGGTAGCGCAGGCGGGTTTCTTCAGCGAAGACATCCAGCCCCGTGGAAGGACACTTGTAGAGGTTTTGCGAATACGGCGCATATTCGCGCCCCCCGCCCTCGAGAAGCACTACGCGCCAGCCATTGCCGGCCAAACGCAAGGCCAGCGTAATGCCGGCCGGGCCTGCACCAACGATGCAGAAATCATAGTGATCGCGCAGGTCTTTCTGCGTTTGGTAGTCTTTGATCATATTTGCAGTTACCGGAAATGCGCGGCAGGTAACACCCACCCGTTGATAACGACAAACTTCGATTTTCCTGCAGGAGGCCGGGCCCCAACCCCGGTGAATTTCATCGCCAGCCCCCCCAGGCTTAACAGGGCAAATGCCCGAATGAGACCTCTGCGACTAATGACAGAGGCATTCAACTCGCGTTCACTCATCGTTCACGGCTCCACGGCATCGAGATTGCATCTGAGATTCAAAGGGTGCTTCAACGTCAAGAAACCCTGGCCAACCGCTTCAACCGAAAAGCCACCTGGAAACGACCAGCACCAGCTCACCACACAAGGCCCCCACCACCAGCATAGGCAACACGATCAGTTCACGCTTGATATCGAGGATACCCACGCGACGATTGACATACACAACCAGCACCAAGGTCGGCAACGTATGCAGGGCGACACCCCAGATCGCGTAATCGACCCCGCCGATAGCCAATAACAGTGGCACCAGCACCCACAACGAAACAACCCGAATGATGTTGTCGATGGCCTGGTACTTAGTGAGCCCCAAGGCGATCCAGACTTGATTGGCCACGATGTAGCGCATCACGAAAAACGACGTCGAAAGCACGGCCATCATGTGGCCTGCCTGGGCGTAACGGTCGTCGTACAACACCTTGATGATGAGTGGACTGGTGACCCAGAGGAATCCGCAAAGAAACAGCAGCGCAACGTCCACCATCATCTTGAAGCGGTAATACAACCTGCGCAGCCGCTCGAGGTCGTTGGTTCTCGAGGCCTCACCGAAGGCCGGCAGGGCCACGGACCCGACCACTTTCAATACACCGGTCTGAAGCGCGCCCAGGATCAGTCCGGCAATGGAATACACGCCCATTTCGGTGACGGTCATGCTGCCGCCGAAAATGATCCGGTCCCCCTGCATGGACAGTACGCCCACGGCCGAAGACAACAGTATCCAGCGACCGAAGACCACCAGTTCGTCGAGCGCGGCACGTTCCCACTTCAGACGGTTGGACGGCCCCTCGAACCAGAGATGCCCAAGCAGCGTGCTGGCCAGGGCCGCGGCCAGGCCGGCAGCCACCAGCGACCAGATGGAGCGGGTGAAGTAACCGATGGCCAACATCACCAGCAGGCCGACCACCTGGGAAAGAAATTCGGCGATCACCACTTTCTTTTGCTGGAAAGCGCGAACCGCCAGGTCGACTTTCGTCGACTGGAACCCGTAGATGATCGCGGTAAGACCGGTCCAGGCCAATACCATCGGCAACTCCGGTGCGGCGTAGGTGGAGCTGTGCGACCAGAAATCGATGGATTGCGCATACCAGGCAGCGACGGCGAGAAACAAGGTCAAGGCAAACAGCACAAAGCCGCGCACGATCTGCACGGTCCAGAGGGTATTGAGAAAAACCGGATCGTCGCCGCGCGGGCTCTGCAGAATGTTCTGGCGCAACCCTACATCGGAGAGCAGGTGCAGAATGAACAAAACGGTGGCGGCGATGCTGATGATGCCGAACATTTCCGGCATCAGCAGGCGGGTCATCACCAGGTTGCCGGCCAGGCGCATCACTTGAGAGGTGACCAACGCCACCATGTTCCATGCCCCAGCAGATATTGCTCGCCCGCGAAGGCTAAACGTTGGCGAGATGTTTACTGAAGGCATAACATCAATCCCGTATTGGACGACACGAAAGGTACTATAGTCGCTATTAGGCAAACCACTAGCCAGTAGCCATCGCTCACCCATCAAAAATATCGGTAGCCCATGCCTGAGCATTTTCGCGCGTTAGTCGTCATCCTGGTCCTTGCCGGTATCGTCTTCGCTTTTGCACGGCGACCGGCGGCAGATCTGATCCCTCTGAGTGATTTCACCCGACGGCGCAACCTCTGGTTTGGATTGACGCTGGTAGCCTTTTTTTCCCACAGCTTCTGGGTGTACGCGGGTGTTACCGCAATCATTCTGACGGTCACGCGGCAGCGCGAACGCAATCCCCTCGCATTGTTTTTCATGCTGTTGTTTCTCATTCCACCCGCCAATGCGCAGGTCCCCGGCTTCGGCCTGATCAACTATCTTTTCGACCTGAACCATGTACGACTTCTGGCGCTGTGCATTTTGTTTCCGGCTTTTCTGGCGTTGCGCAGGAAGCCCGATACGCTGCCCTTCGGGCGCATCTTGCCGGACAAGCTGCTGCTCGCCTTTCTGCTCCTGACCGCCGCTCTTTCCCTGCGCCAAACCACGCCCACCGACACCTTGCGGCAATCGCTCTATCTGTTCGTCGATGTTTTTTTGCCTTACTACGTTGCCAGTCGGTCCATGAAGAATGTCAGCGACTTCAAGGATGTACTGTTGGCCTTTTTACTCGCCGCCATGCTGCTGTCGCTGATCGGTCTCTTCGAATATACCCGCCGCTGGCTGCTGTACAACGGGCTGACCTACGCCATGGGCGTGCAATGGGAAATTTCCACCTACCTGAGCCGTGGCGGCTCGCTGCGTGCCAGCGTCACCACGGGCCAGGCCATTGCGCTGGGCTATGTCATCGCCGTGGCCATCGGCTTTTACCTGTTCCTGCAGGAAGGCGTTCGCAGCAAAATGCAGCGACGACTCGGCGCCCTGCTGCTCGCCGGAGGACTGTTTGCGCCCCTGTCGCGCGGCCCGTGGATCGGTGCCGCCGTCATGATCGTGATGTTCATCGGTACCGGCCGTCATGCGGTCCGGCGCCTGATGCTTCTCGGGCTAGCCGCCGTCCTTGCCCTGCCACTGCTGGCCATCTTGCCCGGCGGGCAAAAAATCATTGATCTGCTGCCCTTCATCGGCTCGGTGGAAGCCGAGAACATCACCTACCGCCAGCGCTTGATCGATAACTCGCTGATCGTCATCCAGCGCAATCTGTGGCTGGGTTCCTTCGATTACCGCAGCACCCCTGAAATGCAGTCAATGATCCAGGGGCAGGGCATCATCGACATCGTCAACACCTACATCGCCATCGCCCTGCAAATGGGCGTTATCGGGCTGTCGCTGTTCGTGTCTTTCTTCGGCACGATCGTACTCGGCATTCGCAAGGCGATGCGTTCGTTCCCCAACCGGGACGATGAGTCGTACCGCCTCGGACGCGCCTTGCTGGCGACACTGGCCGGAATATTGGTGACCATCATCACCGTCAGCAGCATTACGGTAATCCCCGTGGTGTATTGGTCGGTAGCCGGGCTGGGCGTGTCCTATGCTCAGATGGCGCGCAGGCTCAAGCGCGCAGAGACGGTAAGCAGCAAGAGCACCCTCCAACGGACCTGGTAACGCTCATGACGTGTTTTTTTTACCGCATGCCTTTGCTGTCAGTCTTTCTCCTGTTTCTTGTCATATGGCCTCTTGGCACCCGGGCGTCGGAGTGGGTCGCCCACGTCGATGAGCGCAGCGGCCTGCCCCAGGTCACCCGTGGCGGCAGTCCTGCCGTCGCCTCGGAATTCGTCTTTTGGGGCGGCAACTGGGAATGGGCCGATTTTACCCCCACGCTCAAGGTGATCTCGCCCTATGTCTACGCCATGGAGGGCAAGAGCCAGAGGCTGGATTTCGACGCGACCGGGCAGATTCGCAAGGAAAACGAGCAGACGCTGAGCATCAACCTGGTGCTGGATGCCCGCACCCTCAAGTCGAACGTGATGGGCGGGGGCATTGTCTTCAACTTCGACCCGGCCCTGGCCGAAGAAATGGGCGAACCGGTGTTGCTGCCTGGCAACCGTGGCTGGACCTGGGGCAAACCCCAAGGGCGGCGCATCGAGATGCGCTTCGAGCCCGCGCTGGAGAGGGTGTATTTCGAACCCGGTGATCGCTCCCAGGTGCGGGCGTTCCTCTACAAGGACCGGATCAAACCCGGTCGCGAAAACTTCAAAGCCACGTTCAGCGTGTCTGGCGATGTGGTGCTGGGACCGACCGCCACCGAGCGCTTCGGGATCGCGGACCCGAAAACCTGGCCGAGCGACAGGCTGGACTGGAAAACCTCACCGGTCGACCTGTCCTTTCTCAATGCCCGGGAAAAGCCCGCGGGCAAGCGCGGCTTCGTCAAGGCAGCCGGCGAGCAACTGCTGTTCGCCGACAACACCCCGGCACGCTTCTGGGGCACCAACCTGTCGGCCTATACGTTATTTCAAACACCCGATGATGCGATCAAGCTGCAAGCCAAGCGCCTCTCGGCCCTGGGTTTCAATCTGGTGCGACTGCACCACCATGATTCGTGGTGGGTCCTGCCCAACATCTTCGGTGACGGCAGGAACGTGCATGATACCCAGCACCTGAACGCAGAATCGCTGAAGAAACTCGACTTGTGGATCAAGTGCCTCAAGGACGAGGGCATCTATGTCTGGCTCGACATGCACGTCCAACGCGCCTTGTGGGCGAACGACAACATCTTTGCCTTCGATGAATTGCCGAAGAACCAGTATGGCGTCGCCGACCTCAAGGGCTACGCCTACGTAAACGTGTCGATCCAGCAGGCCATGAAACGCTTTGCCAAGGATTACCTGAGCCACGTCAACAGCTATACGGGCCTGGCGTACAAGGACGACCCGGCGATTGCCGCGGTGCTGATCACCAACGAAAACGACATCACCCAACACTATGGCAACGCCCTGTTGCCCGACAAGTCCGTGCCCAGGCACAACGAGCTGTACATGAAGGCAGCCAAGGCCTTTGCCAAGCAGTACGACCTGGCGGAAAACCAGACCTGGCGGTCGTGGGAGCCTGGCCCCGCCAAGCTGTTCCTCAATGACCTGGAACGGCGCTTCAACGTAGACATGATCGAGTCCTTGCGCGAGACCGGCGTGAAAGTGCCGATTGCCACGACCAGCAGTTGGGGCGGCAACGGCCTGAGCGCCCTGCCCGCCCTGACCGCCGGAGACGTGGTCGACGTGCATATCTACGGTGGCCCGGGAACCCTTGAGAAAAACCCGCAGACCAGCGCCAGCCTGGTGGACTGGATTGGCGCCGGCCAGGTCGTCGGCAAGCCCCTGACTGTCACGGAATGGAACAACGAACCCTTCCCGATAGCCGACCGCCACTCGCTGCCACTGTATATCGCCGGCACGGCCAGCCATCAGGGCTGGGATGCGCTGATGCAATATGCCTACAGTCAGGAGCCACTCACCGAACAATCGGAATCCGCCGGCAACTGGCACGCCTACAACGACCCGGCCATGCTGGCCACCCTGCCCGCCGCCGCGCTGCTTTATCGTCGCGGCGACGTTCACGAAGCCAAGACCACCTATGTCTTCGCGCCGACGCCAGAGACCCTGTTCAACCAGAGCATTACGCCGGCCAACTCGGCCCTGCTGCGCACCGCCATGGAGAAAGGCAAGCTGCAGATCGCCATGCCAAAGACGCCGCAACTGCCCTGGTTGCAACCAGGCGTCATCGCCAGCAATGCACAGGTGTTCCATGACCCGGCAAAGTCGCTGCTGGACGCCTCGGCGAGCGAATCCACCAGCGACACCGGTGAACTCAAGCGCAACTGGAAACAAGGCCTCTACACCATCGATACGCCTCGCACCCAGGCGGCCACCGGCTGGATCGGTGGCCAGTCGATCAAGCTGGGCAATATCCAGGTGCAACTCAAGACCGCCTACGCCAGCGTGGTGGTGCAAAGCCTGGACGACGCGCCCGTCGGCAAGTCCGCGGACTTGCTGATTTCCCTCGGCACCCGGGCCATCCCCAGGGACAACAACAAGACGCCTTACCACGTTGAGCCCCTCGAGGGCACGCTAACCCTGCAGGCCCCTCCGGGCTTGACCCTGTTCACCCAGGGCGGGCCCCTTGGGCAACCAGGAAAACTGCCAACCACCTACCTGGATGGCCGCTACACGATCAAGTTCGACGGCCTGCAGGCGCACAATTGGCTGTTCCTGAAAAAAAATCCATCGCAAGCGAGTGACAGTCTCAAGTGACCTCGCAGGTCACTGGTCTCTTTTGAAGGACGGGTCAAGCGCCTCGCGCTGACACCGCAACGATATCAAGGAGAGCTGCATGAAATTTCTGGTGATCGGCGGCGCGGGCTACATCGGTTCACACATGGTCAAGCAGCTGCTTGGCGCGGGGCACGAACTGGTGGTGGCGGACAACTTTTCCACGGGCTATCGCAGCGCAGTGCTGGGCGGGACTCTGGTCGAGCTCGACATCGCCGACGCCCAGGCGCTGGACGCCTTGTTCAGAACCCACGACTTCGATGCCGTGTTCCACTTCGCCTCCTTCATCCAGGTGGGCGAGTCCGTCACCGAACCGGCCAAGTATTACCAGAACAACCTGGCGGCCACCCTGACGCTGCTCAGGGCCATGGTTCGCGCCGGGATCAAACACTTCATTTTCTCCTCGACCGCCGCCGTCTATGGCGACCCGGAGTATGTGCCCATCGATGAAGCGCACCCCAAGGCCGCGATCAACCCCTATGGTCGCAGCAAGTGGATGGTGGAGCAGGTGCTGGAAGATTTCGACCGTGCCTATGGGCTCAAGTCGGTGTGCCTGCGCTACTTCAACGCCGCCGGCGCGGACCCCGATGGGCAGTTGGGTGAACGCCATGAACCGGAGACCCACCTGCTGCCGCTGATCCTGCAGGCCGCCTCCGGGCGGCGCAAAACCATCACCGTCTACGGCTTTGACTACGACACGCCGGACGGCACCTGCATCCGCGACTACGTCCACGTCGTCGACCTGGTGGCCGCCCACGCCCTGGCCGTGGACTATTTATTGGCGGGAGGTAGCAGCACGGCCTTCAACCTCGGCAATGGCCAGGGTTTCTCGGTGCAGCAAGTGATCGACACGGCGCGCCGCGTGACCGGCCGGGACATATTCATCAGTGAAGCACCACGCCGCGCTGGCGACCCGCCGCGGCTGGTGGCGGATGCGCGCAGGGCCAACACCCTGCTGGGCTGGCAACCGCAATATGCCACGCTGGAACAGATCGTGGCGCATGCCTGGGAATGGGAGAAGAAGTATCCGTGGCAGTGAAGGCGACGTATTTAATCAACAGAATCCAGCTCGGGTGTCAGGCCGCCTTCGCTGGCAAGTCAGCTCCCACAGTTGATCGAGTACATCCGCGAGCGACTTGGTCGGCTGTAAGGCCGCCTTCGCTGGCAAGCCAGCTCCCACAGTTGATCGAGTACATCCGCGAGCGACTGGTCGGCTGTCAGGCCGCCTTCGCGAGCAGGCTCACTCCTACAGTAGATCGGGTAAGAACGCGAGCCGTACGGCGATCTCCTAGTAAGGGCGTTTCGCCGGCCCGGACTTGTTCAACACCGTACCAATCAGATTCGCCCTGCCCAGATGATGCAGACTCTCCTCGATCTCTTTCTTGGTGTTCATCCCGTTGGCAACCACCAGCAGCACACAGTCGAACTTGGGCAGCACGGTAATCACATCGTCCGAACTCAACACCGGCGGCAAGTCAAAGATCACGACACGAGAGTTATAACGCTCGCGCAGATCAACGATCAACTCGCTCACCGCCGGCGATGACAGCACCTCGGTGGAGAGCGGAATCGGTTCGCGCGTCGGCAGGACTACAAAACGCGGCAAGGTCGGATTGACCAGCACCTCTTGCAGCTCGGCTTCGTTAGTCAGAAATTCATTGAGCGATTTTTCCATCGGCAGCCCCAGGTAGCTACCCACCTTGGGACAACGCAAATCGAAATCCACCAGCAGCGCCGTCTTTGTCGTGTGATGCGCGATACTCATTGCCAGGTTGATCGCCAACACCGACTTGCCCGCCTCCGGTGTCGGCGAGGTAATGGCCAGTGTGCGCCAGCCATTTTCCTCCATGACTTTGAGGACCTGGGTACGCAGCAGGTCGAACGCCCAGCCCATGTTCGAATTCTTGTTGTAGGCGACAATGCGATGGCGCTCCAGATGCTCTGCCCGCAACGGTACGACCTTGGTTTGCACGTAGCTGAGTGCATTGAGCGGTGCAGGCTGTCCGGATGAAGAGAGCACCAGGCCTGACGAAGGCGATTGTTCGCCTTTACCCAGAGGTGGCTTAATAATTTCCATCGCAATATTCCTTATTCAAACCGCGCCAGAGCCTTGAACATCAGCAGATCCAGTGGCATGTAAAAGAAGTGCAGGAGTACCAGGGAGACCACGATCATCAAGACGCCACAGAGCACCAGTATCGTTCGCCACTGTTTGCGACGAGCCAGTTCCGCCTGGGTATGAATGTAGGGAATGGCCACCAGTACGCGCCTGCCCAGCACACTGGTCAGCGCGTCCACGCCACGTACCCGCTGGCTCAGCATCTCGAGCAGCATCACCAGTGCACCCGCCCCTACCGGCGCGAGGACAAAGCCCAGGGCCACGACTTTCTTACGGTTCGGCCGCACCGGTTTTTCCGGCATCAGCGGCGCTTCGAGCAGCACAAAACGCTCGGCTTTGTTTTCCTGCTCCAGGCTTTCGGTAATCTTCGCACTCATCTCCTTGGTGCGGATTTCCTCATACTTCTTGCGTGCGTTTTCATGGTCACGCATCAGTGTGACCAAGCCGCGTTCCACTTGCGGCGCCTCGAGAATCTGGCTCTCCAGGGTCGCGATCTTGTCGAGCAATTGCTGCTTCTGCGCGGCCAGCGATCTCATGCGCTGTTCCGAGGCGGCAATGCGCGCCTGGACCCTGGCAACGTCCAGGCTGACCGGTGTGACCGAACTGCCGCGGCCTTCGCTGGCCTGCATTGCGGCAATCTTGCGCTTGATGGCCCGAACATCAGGGTGGGCTTCCTTATAGATCGTCAGCAGCCGAGCATACTCGGCCTTGAGGCTCGGTAGATCCTGCACCGGTTCAACGACCGCGCCCGCCGTACCCGCCTTGATCGCCAGACCGGCATGGGCTGCCGACAGTTCCAGGTCCTGGAAGCGCAACTCTTCGTTGGCCGCCTTGTAGTCACGGTCGATATCCTTGAGTTCGAGTTCAGAGCGCGACAACATGTTCATGCGCAGCTCCTGATGCTCAGGCAGCGCGTTGCCATGGGCCTGCTTGAAGTCCGCCAGCTTGTTCTCCAGCACTTCCAGCTCGGTGCGCAGCTTGTTCGCCTCCTGGGTCAGAAACTCAGTGGTTTCACTGGCCCGCTCGGTCCGCTGCTTGATGTTCTCATTGAGGAACAGCGTCACCAGTTCGTTGGCCACTTCGTTCGCGACTTGCGGCTCCCTGTGCTCGAAGGCAAGGCGGAAGGCAATCGTCACCTCGCCTCGCCCCTTCACCGCCGCACTGACCAGGGCGACCGAAATCGCATTGCGCATCTCTTCGATCTTCTCGGTCAGGGTCAGCCGCCGGCTTCCCGTTTCGAAAAGATTGTACTTGTTGATGATTGCCTCCAAATGCTCGCGGGTCATCACGCGCTGGCGGATGACCTCGATGCGCTCGTCGGCAAAGGTATTGTTGTTCCCCGCCACCAGGTCCGGCGAAATCTGTTGAGACTCGACCAGGATAGTTCCGGACGACTGATAGATCGGCGGCATGGAGGTCGCCACCAATACTGTCGCCCCGATTATCACGGCCACCGTCACAATCAACAGCCAGGCCCGGTGCTTGATTACTGCAATGTAGTCGTTGACCGACATTTCGTATTCAGAGGACATAAATACCACGCTGCTGAAGGTCAGAAGTCGGGGTGACTATAGATCACGGTCATCCCTATGATGTTGGCATCGGCATCTGGCAAGCCATCTCGCTCGCGCTCTTTGTAGGTGAAGGATAGGCGTGCAAGCCAAAAAGGCGAGAGTTCGCGACTGACAAAGGCACCGTAGGTGCGAAAGGTACTGGGCGCGTCCCCTTTGGTTTCTTGCCAGGAGCCATCAACACCGAGACGACTGGTCTCGTCGAGCAGATAACTCCAGTTACCCCGTAGCTCATCGGATTCGATCAGGCCATTCTCCCCGTTGGCGATCGTGCTGCGACTGGCTTCGACACTGGACTCGACACGCTCACCGGTGTAACGCAGGTTCACGCCACCCTGGCCGGTGAGGCCACTGTCGCTGTTGGAAACCTTATTGACGCCGCCGAACACCGACCCCGTAAACCGCTCGGAGATCTGGTAGTTCACGCCGACCACCGGGGTGTAGCTGTTCGAGGAGCCGATGGTGGTGTCGTCCTTGGGCTCATAGCGCGTCGCTTCGAAACGGGTGAACAGTTCGACCCGCTCATTCCATTGATAAAGCCAGCTGAAACGGTTGGTCAGCTCATCGTAGTTGGTCAGCGAAGCGGTGTCGTATTCGACATGGGTCAGGTCGATTTCGTTGACCAGGGTGCTGCGCTCGGTCACCGCGCTTCGCCAGTTACCGCCGATGTTCGAGAGCTTTTGCGTGCCATCGGTCGAGTCAGTTACACCGGTCTCCTGGACTTCAGTGGAGAGCGTCGAACTCTCGATGTATCTCGCCGTGAGCCCGAACCCTCCCTTTTCAGTCTCGCGCTGCCAGCCAAACGACAGCCTCGGATCTTCTCGATTGGACACCACGTCGGTGTCGGACGAGCGCTCGACATTGACACCGAGGCCAAACGTCCACTGGTCCCGATCAAAATTACCCAGCAGCGTGTAATCGGGGGCAATGATCGTTCGCGTGATCGCTTTCTCGTCAGTCGTCAAGAGCAATGGATTGCTGTCGTGCTCGACGGTCATGGGCAGTGCAACTGCCGACTGCCAGGTACCGGCGTAGGTCATGCCGGAACATGGCAAAGTCAATATTGCCATCACCACTCCGGTTGTTTGCAATGAACGCAAGTTAATCCTTAATGCATCGCGCAATGTCAGGGAACGACCAGCGTATCGCCGGCCTGAAGTTGAAAGTTAGTGGACATGTCATGCCCGGCAATCAGATCGCCGTAGTTGACGGGCAGTACTTTCTGGGTTTTCCCTTCGCGCCGCAAGAGCTTGATATCGTCCTTGTCCGCGAACTTGTCCAAACCGCCGGCCTCGCTCAAGGCTTGCAGTACATCGGTCTCACCGGTCATCTGTACCCTGCCAGGCTTGAGTACCTTGCCCTGGACATAGACGACATTACCCCTGGCCTCCGTGACGACAACACTCACCTTCGGGTCGGGATAGAATTCATCGTAGGCCTTGGTGATGACCTTTTCGGCTTTAGCCGTATCCAGCCCCTTGACCTGGACTCGCCCCGCCAGCTTCAAGGTAATGTAGCCATCAGGCAGAACCGGGACGGTCTCCCTGTTCTCCCGTGGTTCGCCCCAAACGGACACTTCGACAATATCTCCCGCGTTCAGAAGATAGGCATTTTCTTCGACGGCGCCGGCCATGCTGGGCAGGATAGCCAGCGCACACAGTGCAGGTAACATTAAACGCAGCATCTGGATTCCTCCGCCTGGTTAGCACATCTAATGAGGATCAACCGTGACTATCAGCGTCCTCTTTAAACCTGTAACACCCACAAGAAAAACTGTCTTGCATAACTGTCATCTAGATCTTGCGCCGGTTGGCGACAACGATGAAACCTAACAGTGCGGAAGAGAATAACCATACCACCGCTGAGACCGGGACTGCATTGGGTTGAGTGTCGTGGAACGCCGAGTCGCCCGTCAGCCCCTTGTTCTGGACTGGATCAATCACGAACTGTTGCTTGGCCACTTCCGTCATTAAACCGTCGCACGCTGAAGTATTGACGGAAGCATTTGTTCCCGACTTGGATCCAGTATCAGTGTTGGAAATGGTGGTACTTTTGGCGGTTAGCGAAGAGCCACTATGGTTTTCGCCAAGACTTGCCGACGCAGCAGTGGCACCCTCGGTCGAAGCCACGGCGGCCTGAGCCCGTGCACCCTCGCAAGCGCTACTTATGCGACTAATTTCATAGGGCAAATTGGCTGCTTGGGCAGTGGTAACGGCTACTCCATTCAGAGTCGCAAATAACACAATCAACTTAATGAAAACTGTCGTCCGCATATAACCGCCTCCCTGCGCTGAGGGTTTGGATTGAGTCGGTTGAAAAAATCTGAATCAGGCTAAATGGAGCCTATAAGCAGATAGCCAGTACGTCAATAGCACGTCACAATAATAAATAGAAATATAAAACGCCGCCGGATAACGTCAAAAAAACGCCGCGAGCAGCCTAAGTGACGCGTCAGAGACAGCAAGTGTTTATGCGTGCAGCGGCCTCTCATAAAAAGACTGTCATCGCACAAATAAAACAATGCAATGACAATGCCGTCGAGCGTTACGTTGATCGCCTCGCATCGGGCAACTCGCCGTCGCCCGCAGGGTCAGTGAACAGCTCTGGGCAAGCAATATCCGGGCGGGAAATAAGGTGCGAGCCTGGTGCGCCAGTGCACGCTTTTTGGCGCCTTCGCGCTAAAACAGGCGCGCGCCTGCCGTCACATACAGCTGGCGGTGCGCATCCACCAGTTGCTCAAGGTTTTCGGCTGCGGCCCCCAGGCAACGTCGCGCTGGGCGGACAAGGCGCAGTACGCAGCCTTGCGAGAAACGCCACGAAGCGTGGCGCAAAACCGGCGATCTTCTGTTCGAAAGCCACCGCAGCCGCAGCAAACTCGCGTGCCGACAATTGATCGACACGTGCCGTCGGCCGCTGGACCACGGCCGTCAAACCACAGCCATAGTGCAGAATCATCCGGTCGTGCTCCGGCTGCAGTTGTAGTGACGTAAAACCGGCGAGGTGCAACGTGCGCCAGAAACGACCGGCAAAATGATGACCCTGGGCCGCGGCCGCCAAACCTGGGTTGATGCCACAAAAAACCACCTCCAGTTGTGGCGCCAGTATATCGTCGAGCCCCTCACCCACCGCAGATTACACCCACCGCGTTGCGGGCGAGCGCCGTCAGTTCCTCACGGGATTTGCCGGCCCGCGCACGGATCGAAATGCTGTGCAGCAACGATGAAGCGAGTACGGCCAGCGCCCCCGCATCGGCATCCTCTTTCAACTCGCCGGATGTAATGGCGGTTCGCAGGCGCGCCTCCAGATCGGCATCCAACCTGCTCAGGCGATCCCCCAGCACCTCGCGGATCTGCGGATCCTCGACGGCCTCAGTGGTCGCCGTGCCAATCGCGAAACAGCCACGTGGCTGGCCGTCGCCGGAGAAGTAGATCGACAGCTGTCCCTCATAGAAACGCATCAGCGCCTGGCGCAATGTCAGTTCGCTGTCGCTCAGCGCGGCCTGCATGTCGGCGGCGGCGAACTCCCAGTACTGCTCGAGCGCCTTGATGTACAGGGAATGTTTGTCACCGAAAGCCGCATAGAGGCTGGGGCGATTCATCCCGGCCGCCGTGGCGATGCTGTCCAGGGACGCGCCGCAATAGCCGGTGTTCCAGAACACACCGAGCGCTTGTTGCAGCGCCGTCTGCGGGTCATACGCACGGGGTCGGCCGCGGCCTTTGCCCGCTGTCACTTTATTTTGTGCCATGCCGTACACAATCCTTGCAGGAAGGTGGATGAGGGGATATTTTTACACCATCGCACAAAAATAAGGAACCACAAACTCCTTGATCCATGTTTGCTCAAGCGCAGCTCGAACCGGGTGTTGCAGCGACGAAAAAGAGGCGCCGGAGCGATCCTCCCATGCGCCTGCGGGTTTGCTTTTCCACAACATACATTGACGTCGGTGCCAGGCGATTACTGCAGGCCCGCCTTCCCGGTTAAAGGTGCACTCGATCATGACGATGAACTTCGCGATACCCGATTTGCCCTCAATCACGGTTCGGTAGAGACGATGCCAGGGGTTTGCCCCGCTGCCAAACAGCGCCCTGAAGGATAAACACTGTTAACAGAATGCGCAGGAATGCAGCGATCGGAATTTGAAGGAGAGCATCAAACCGCAACCGTCGGCTGTGTCGGCAGCAGACGGTTGCGGTGTGTTCACGGATGCCTCAGCGAGGCTCAGTAGGCGGGTGTTGCCGCCAACTCATCACGCCCCTCTTGCGCAGAACGCTCCTGCTGCGGCAGGCGATCCAGCGCAGGCGTCCAGGCCGGCACGGCGGGCATCTCCTTGCGCAAGCTGTGGATCAGCGTGTAGGACATCACCAACAGCAACATGGCGATCGGCAAACCGGCGGCGATACTCGCCATCTGAATGGCCTTGAGTCCCCCGGCCAGCAACAGCCCTGCGGCAATGGCACCTTCGAGAATGCACCAGAGCAACCTGATCCAGTTCGGCGGATTGGTGCTGCCCAACGCACACAGGGTGCACAGGACCTGGGTGCCGGCATCCGCGGTGGTGACGAAATGCACACCCAGCAATACGCAGACCAGTATCGACAGCGCGGCGCCAATGGCCTTGCCATCGAGCGACTGCAGCAAGGTGAACATGGCCGCAGTGGTTTCTTTCTTGGTGGCAAGCAACACGGTGCCGCCTTCGAACTTCGGTTGCTCCTGGGTCACCCCCTGGCTGGCGACGGAGGCCTGGTAGGCCTGCCTGTCCTGCTGTTCGTTTTTCAACGCCGCGCCACCGAACACCGACATCCACAGGATGGTCACCATGGTCGGCACCACCAACGCCCCGATCACCAGTTCACGGATGGTCCGGCCTTTGGAAATGCGCGCGATGAACAGGCCCACAAACGGTCCCCAGGTCATCCACCATGGCCAGTAGAACGCCGTCCACCAATTTTGCCATTCGCTGTCTTTTTGCGTGTCCATCCAGAAACTCAGGCCAACAATGTTTTGCACATAGTCGCCGGTGGATTCAAACATCAGGTTGAGAATGTAACGGGTCGGACCGATTGCCAACACGGCCAGCATCAAGATGAAGGACAGGTACATATTGAGCGTGGAGATACGCTTCATGCCCTTGGACAGTCCGGCCAACAGCGAAATGCAGGCAACGATACTGACAAACAGAATGATCGATAACTGCAACCCGACACTGACCGGAATGCCGAAGACCTGATGCAATCCGGTATTGATCTGCACCACACCGAGGCCAAGCGACTGGGAGACACCAAAGGCCGTGATGACCACGCCCATGATATCGACTACATGGCCGATCCAGCCGTAGATACGATCGCCAATCAGCGGATAAAGCAGCGATCGCAGGGCCAGCGGCAAACCTTTACGGTAGGCGAAATATGCCAGGCTCAAGCCGATCATGGAGAAGATCGCCCACGGGTGCAGGCCCCAGTGGAACAGGGTGATGCGCATCGCCAGGGTCGCGGACTCGTCCGTCAAGCCCTTGGAGAACGGGTTGTCGGCGTAGTGCAGCATGGGTTCGGCCACGGACCAGAAAATCAGTCCGATGCCCATTCCCGCGCTGAACAGCATGGCAATCCATGAAGCGAAACTGAACTCGGGAACATCCTGTTCGGTGCCAAGTTTCAAGTTACCGAAACGGCTGATCGATATATAAAGCAGTACGCCAAGTACACCACTGATCAGGGCGATGTAATACCATTTGAAGTTGTGCAGGATAAACACCGAAGCCATTTCAAAAGCCTTGGCTGCCTGCTCGTCTTTAAATGCACAGAACACGACAAATATGATCACCGCTAATATCGAAGCAACAGTCACATTCGGATTAAGGCCTTTCAACAGGCCGGATTGAGCACGCATTGTTTTCCCCTTTTGTTTTTGTTTAAGGGTTTGGATATGTTCCGCAGTACGCTCATCGCCTGGTATCGACTGATACCAGGACGGTTTCATCTGCAGCTGGATTCCGGTCTATTGCGCCCTTGGCAGCATCACCAAGATGGTTGAACGTTGACCAGCGTTCAAACCATTTTTCGTCACCGACTCATGAGAAAAACGCATCAATACAGCGCGATCAAGCGCCTGTTTCAGGGGTGCTTTCGCAGGCCCCTTGTTCACTCAAGAGCCTGACTTTCGCCTGCCCTACCAGCAGGGCCAGCAACGTTGCGCTGCCCGCCAGAAAGAAATAAAAACTCGAGGCGCCGAAGACTTCCATCAGCGCTCCGGCAATGAGTGGCCCGATACAGGCGCCGACGCCAAAAGTGATCAGCAGCATGCCCGAAAGCGAAACGCGCAATGACGGTTCCATGTTGTCATTGGCCAGCGCCACGCCCAGCGGGTACAGGCAGAACTGCAGAAAACCGATGCCCGCACCGAACCAGAGCAAGGTCAGGAACGATGGCGCTTGGGCGAACCCCAGCGGCAGGCTGATGAGTACCAGCAATACCGCCACCGCGCGGATCAGGCTCGCTCGGGGTAGCCGATCCGACAGCCAGCCCAACGGCAGCTGGGCCACTAGCCCGGCACCAATGGTCAATGCCAGGAACTGGCCAACCTGCGCCGTGACCAATCCCTGCTTGCTCGCATAGATCGAAGCCAGGCCGTAGAAGCTGCCATTGAGCACGCCGGACACCAGGATCGTCCCCAATGCCTGTGGAATGCGCCGCAGGAACAAGCGCAGGTCAATCGAGGTCGCAGGCACCGCCATCGGATGCGCACTGCGGGTCAGCGCCACCGGCACCGAACACAGGGCGAATACCATCGCCACCACCAGCAGTGTACGGACGCCCAGCCCCTCGTCGAGACTCAAGGCCAATTGACCGAGCATCATGCCGACGTAGCTGGCAACCATGTACAGCGCCAGGACACCACCGCGCTGCTCGGTCCGGGCCTGGTCATTGAGCCAGCTTTCCAGCACCATCAATTGGCACATCATGGCCAGCCCCACCAGCGCCCGCAGTATCAGCCAGAAAGCCAGGGACGTGCTGAACTCATGGGCCAGGACCGCCGCCGCAATCGTTGCGGCGCAGGCCGCGTAGGTGCGAATGTGTCCGACCTGCGCGATAAGGCTGCGCCCCACCCAGCCACCCAGCACCATCCCCAGGGCATTGGCGGCCATCAACGCGCCACCCGCCGTTTCGCTCGCGCCCAATGCATTGAGGCGCAGCGCCAGGTAGGTCATCAGCAAGGTTGATCCCAATTGCATCAACAAGCTGGCCAGGTAGAGGGCGCCGAAGGTTCTTGTCAGTGTTATCACCGTGCCGACTCCCTGAATAATGGTGTTTCAAGCCAAACCGTGCAGTTGCTTCCAGTTGCCCGGGTGAACCACATACCCAAACAACGCATGTCCGCCATAAACCAGCTCCGTGCCTTCGGGAATCCACAGCAATTGGCCGGGTGTGACGGCAAACAGCTCGTCGCCGACCTGCAACTCGAAGCACCCTTCGATGACGAAAATCACCTCGTCGTACAGCACCGTCCAGGCCACTTGAGCGCCTTCCCAGCGGGCAAAACCGACACCGATGTTCGGCGAGACTTCGTTGCTGAGGGCACGCGCCACATAGGCGGCGCCTGGGGGGCCGCCACGAAAGGTAAAATCCAGGTCCTGATGGTCGATGCGCAGCACCCGGCGCTTGCCTTTATCCGCCGGGCTCATAGCTCGCTCCGGCTGTTCCAGGCCGCCAGGCGAATGCGCGAGCGAACGCCCAGGCCAAGAAAGGGTTCCGGCGGGTTGAGCGATGGCATGCCGGTCACCGCGCGGATGTCGTTGAGCTGCACCGATTCGGCACCCACCGCGAGATCGGCGAGCATCGTCCCGGAGATGGTGCCCCAAGCCGCACCGACGCCGTTGTCGCATGCCGACGCATAGACACCGTTTTCCAGTTCGCCAAAGAAGTTGGTGAAGTTACGCGAGATGGCGTAGACGCCGCCCCAGGTATGACTGAAAGGCACCTCGGCCAACTGCGGAAAACGCGCCAGGAAGGCCTTGCGATGCGAATCCTGTACTTTCGAACGCATGGCATCGCTGGTGCTGCGACCGTATCTGGGCACGTGCTTGTAGGTGTTGCGGATAATCAGGCGACGGTCCTGGGTCATGCGCACCGTGGTGCCGGCGTGATCCGCCGGGGTCAGTCCCCAGTCCAGTTGACCGCCATAGGTGGCCAGCTGCGCATCGGTCAGGGGGCGGGTCCAGCTGGCAAAGGTCATGACCGGCAACAGGCGATTGCGCAGGTAGCCGAACTCCTGGGTGAAGATGCTCGTGCCCAGCAGCAGCTGCGGGGTACGGATCTGCCCTGTCGTGCCGTGCAAGATCCAGCCGCCACGGCCGTCGCGCTCCAGGCGTTGGATCGGTGATTCTTCCAGCAACTCGACGTTGGCCGGCAAGGTCCGGGCCAGGCCGGTGACCAGCGCCGCCGGTTGCATCAGGTAGCAGCCGGGGGTGTAGATCGCGCCGCGATAGTGGCCGGTGCCCAACACCTTGGCCAGCTCGGCGCTATCGGCCCGGCGGAACGGTTCGCCGAGGTCGCTCATCAGGCGTTCGAAATGATCCAGGTAAGCCAGGCCTCGTTCGCCGACGGCGCCTTGATATTTGCCGGCATGGGACCATTGGCAATCGATCCTGCGGGTTTCAACCAGGCCCTGCAGCTGGGCAATCGCGGCGCGGTTGAGCGACAGCAAGCGCTGTTTGTGCGCGGGGTCCGGATGCTCCAGCGCGAACTTGTGCGGCAGGTCAATCACGAACCCCGAGTTGCGCCCCGAGGCGCCATGGGCGACCCGTTGCGCATCCACCAACAGGATACGCGCTTGCGGATGATGTTCGGCCAGGCGACGGGCCGCGGCCAGGCCGGCAAAGCCCGCGCCGATCACGGCGTAGTCGGCGCGCTGTTCGCCGGATAGGCGCTTGCAGGCCGGTTGTTCGGGCAACGCTGCATACCAGCCGCAACTCGCATCGTCGTAAGGCAGGTTGATCGTGTGTTTCATGTGTCTGGCCTCAGGCAACTGCCTGCTGAGAGTGCTGACAGGACTGCAGCAATGCGCTGCGTTGCGTTTGCGCTTGGCGACCGAGCAGGACAAAGCCATTGAGCTGGCCCCGGGCATCATAGAAGCCGGCACTCAAGCCATCCTCGGTCGGCGTGCAACGCCATTCGCCTTCGCAGGTGATGGCCGGCGCCAGCAGGCACAACGGCGCAGCAGGGGTTTTTACCGTGACGGGCATCAATGGGTAGTCGACGGCTGTCGGTTGGCCGAGCAGGGTTTTGCTCAGGGCCTGGATGCCCTGGTTGATCGGCGCCAGATAAGGCAGCAGTTGCCCGCCGATCTCGATGCAGTCGCCCAGGGCGTAGATGCCCGGTACAGAAGTTTGCAGCTGGGCGTTCACTTGAATGCCTCGCCCAACCGCCACGCCGGCGCTCTCGGCCAGGCTCAGGTCGGGGCGCAGGCCGACCGCGGACAACACCAGGTCAGCCTCCAGGGTGTGGCCATCGGCGAGTGTCAGGAAATAGCCCTGCCCGCTGGAGTCGATGGCTTGCAGCGTGTTTTGCAGATGCCACGTCACACCCAATTCTGCCAGCGCGTGCTGCAGCACCTGCCCGGCCTGCGCGGGCAACAGGCGCTCCATCGGCCAGCGGCCCAGGCCGATGACATCGACGCCAAAGCCGTTGTGGGCCAGATCGTTGGCAAACTCGCAGCCGATCAGACCGTCCCCGAGAATGGCGACACGCCGCACGCCGCCCAGGCGTTCACGGAACCCCTGATAGTCCTGCAGGTTATTGACGCTGATCAGCGCCGACGTGTCGCCCTGGATCGGCAAGCGAATCGGTTGCGCACCGCTGGCAAGGACCAACTGGCCGTATTCCATCTCACCGAAACTGGTGCGCAGGCGCCGCGCTGAACTGTCGATGCCCAGCACCTTGCAGTGCGGATAAACCCGCAGGTTCAGACGCTGCTCAATGGCCAGCGGCGTTTCGCCGGACAAGGCCTCGGCGCTTTTGCCCTGGGACAACCCGATCGAAAGCGCGGGCTTGGAGTACAGGTGACCGCACTCCTGGGTCAGCACGCGGATCTCGACCTTGGGGTCGGCCTTGCGCAACGCCTGGGCCAGGCCGTAACCGGCATAACCGCTGCCGATGATGACAATCGGCTGGCGTGGCGACGGCGCGGCGACAGGCAGCGGCGGCGCGCTGACCGGCACGCTGGCGACCGTGGCCGCCTGGGTGTACTCACTGATATCGAGCATCTCGAAATCAGCCTTGCCCACGTGGCATTCGGGGCACATCCAGTCTTCGGGGACATCTTCCCAGCGGGTGCCCGCGACGATGCCGTCCTGCGGCCATCCCAGTGCCTCGTCGTAAATCAGGCCACACACAATGCAAAGCCAAGTCTTGAACATGGTATTCACTCCCCGGCGACCCGGATCGCCACGTTTTTGGTGCGCACGTAGCTGTACAAGGCTTCCTGGCCCTTTTCCCGCCCAAAGCCCGACAGCCCGACGCCGCCAAAGGGTGTTTCAATGCCACCGGCATACCATTCGTTGACAAACACCTGGCCGGATTTCAGCCGGCGCGTGCAGCGCATGGCGCGGCTGATGTCCTGGGTGAACACCCCGGCCACCAGACCGAATTCGGTGCCGTTGGCGATGGCAATCGCCTCTTCTTCGGTGTCGAACGGCATGATCGCCAGTACCGGCCCGAACACTTCTTCCTGGGCAATGCACATCTGCGCGGTGACGTCTCTGAACACCGTCGGGCGCATGAAATGCCCGGCCCGGTCAGCGAATGCTTCACCACCGGTGACCGCCACCGCGCCGTCTTCCACTGCGCGGCGGCACAAGGCTTCGATGCCCGCCAGTTGCCCGGCGCTGACCACGGGGGTGAGGTCTGCGTTGTCCTGGCCCAGGCCGATGCTGAGCCCCTCGGCCATGGCCCCGACGGCCTCGACCACCTCGTCATAGATCTCGCGCTGCACCAGCAACCGCGACATCGCCGAACAGACCTGGCCGGCATTGAAGAAAATGCCCGACTGGACGCTGGCCAACAGTTGCTCACGGTTTGCATCGGCGAAGGCGATCGCCGCGGACTTGCCCCCCAGCTCCATCACGCTGGGAATCGCATGCTGCGCGGCATCGCGCAAAATCGACTGGCCCGTCGGCACGGAACCGGTGAACACGATCTGGTCGACAGCGCGATGGCTGACCAGGTACGCGCCGACTTCGCGGCCGCGGCCGCAAATCAGGTTGATCGCGCCGTCGGGCAAGCCGGCCTGGGCAATGGCGCGGATCAGCACGCACATGCCCAGCGGTGAAAGCTCGGGGGACTTGATGACCACCGCATTGCCAGCCGCCAGGGCCGGGGCCAGCGAGCGAGCGCAGATCGACACCGGGAAATTCCATGGAACGATCTGTGCCGACACGCCCATTGGGTCGTACAGGGTAAAGTCCATGTAGCCGTTGCCCAACGGGATCGAGGTACCCTCGATCTTGTCGGCCATGCCGGCGTAATACTCGAAGTAGCGCGCCGCCTCGATGAACTCGTCCCGGGCATCGCTCAGGCGCTTGCCGTTTTCCTGGCACAGCACCCAGGCGCCCTCATCGGTCACCGCGCGAATTTCCTCGGCAATGCGCAGCAGCCAGGTGACGCGCTGTGCCGGACGCACACGGGTCAATTCACCGCTGTCGGCGCAGCGGCGGGCAGCCAGCAACGCCCGCTCGGCATCGTCGACGGTGGCCTGGGCGATGGTAGCGACCGGCTCCGCCGTGCCGGGGTTGTTCACCGTCAGGCGCTGGGCGCTGTCGCACCATTGACCGTCGATGTAATTGAGCCAGTGGGAGGCTATCGGATACATGGGACAACCTCCTCAGGCAGACGGCGTGGTGGCGAGCAGTTGACGTGCGGCCCACTGGTGGAAGAAGTGCGTCGGAATGTCCATTTCCGGAGAGAACGCGCCGCCCTTGTAGCCTGGGGAGTGCCGGCCTTTCTGCATGCCTTCGACCGAGCTGATGTCTTCGGCGAACACCACTTTCCAGGACTCCAGGATAGCCTCGCGGCAAGCGCTGAATTCCTCGCTGGTGGCCGCGTCGTCGCCCACATAGAACAGGCGCAGGTGTTCGATCGTGCGCCCCGGCGAGACCGGCTCCAGCTGCATGGCGAAGGCATGGTCAGCCTGGATGCCGAGCAGGACGTTAGGGAAGAACGCGACATACTCGGCGTTACGCAAGCGATCCAGCGGCCAGGCGGGAAATTTCGGCAAATGGGTACCGGCGACGTCCGACAGGTTGTAGGCGTAGCTGCCCTGGCCGGCGAAATGCTGGTCGAAAATGATGTTGTAGTGGTCTTCCAGGCGCGAGTACGAGTTCAGGCTCGGGTGCACCCACGGCAGGTGATAGGCCTCGCAGTAATTCTCGACCGCCAGCTTCCAGTTGCAGTTGATGTCCAGCGTCGTGGCGTCATGACCCGGACGACGGCGCAGCAAACTCATGCCGTCCTCGCCGAGAAACTGCGTCCAGCGCGCGGTCAGGGGTGCCAGCATGTCTTCGAGCGGTTGCGCGTCACCGGACAGGTTGATGAACACCATGTCCATCCAGATTGCACTGCGAATGGCCTTCAAGCCGTGTTTTTCACAGGCGAAACGTTCGTCCTTGTGCTGGTCGATGCCGCCGACATGGGGCGTGCCGCGCAGCCCGCCGTTGAGGTCGTAGGTCCAGGAATGGTAAGGGCAACGAATCACGCCCTGCACCTCACCGGCCTCCTCCACCAGCTTCATGCCGCGGTGGCTGCAAACGTTATGGAACACCTGCACCAGGCCTTCACGATTGCGCATCAGCAGCAAAGGCAAACCCATGAAATCGACGGGTTTGACCGAACCGGCCTTGCCCAGGTCACTGGCGAAACCGACACACGCCCAGGTTTTACCCAGGACCTGATCGCGCTCAAGTTCGAAGTAGCGTTGTTCGGTGTAGAACTCGTTGCTCAGGCCGGTCGCTTCATGAATCGGATTAAGGACGGTTTCAAGCTGATGCACAGGAATTTGCTGGATGCTGCTCATTATTGTTCTCCCCTGCTGGGCACGGTGTTGAAGGGTCGGCAGGCCCATGGGCCAAGGTCCGCTGGCAGCAAGTTTGGGAAAACAGGGGGTGCCCCGACAAACGATATTTCCGGCGCAACTCATGACTTTTTGTCATAAATAAAGACAGCTGTATTTTTAAGCGCAACGTTTGTCGTGCGCATTTCAGCGCATGCAACGTGGCCGCTCGGCATTAAAAATACCGAGGGTTCGAGATAAAGGACGCAAGAGAGTTTTAGATCGTGGGGATGATAGCCAGGACACCTGGGTTACTGGTTGTCCTCGGGCGGTGGAAGTTGATTCATCAGCCAACTACGAAAGCGTTTTACACTTTGCCGCATACCGCCACGCGCCAAGGGTTCGAGCAGACAAAATTGCGCGTCTGTGCGTAACACCGTGTCGAGCGGTCGCACCAGGGCACCGGTCTGCAGGTAATCGTCGACCAGGTTGGACCAGGCCAGCGCAATACCCTGTCCGCCGATAGCGGACTGGATCAACATCGAATAGCTGTTGATATTGATCCGGCGCTTGGGCTCGACGTTTTTCAGGCCCAGGCTGCGGAACCATTCGGGCCAGCCGATCCAGTCACGCTGCGGGTCGTCGAGGAACAGCCAGGTGCAGCCAGCCAGGTCCTCGGGCTTGGTCAAGGCCGGGTGCTTGGCCAGGTAAGCGGGGCTGCACACCGGGAAGACCTCTTCGCAAAACAGCGGCGTGACCTGCATGTCCCTGGGCGGTGTGCGGCAGTAATACAGGGCCAGGTCACAGTCCAGGCGAGAGTAATCCTTGACCTGGTCAAGGGCGATGATCCGAAGATCGATCTCTTCGTTCTCCCGTTGAAACTCACTCACTTTAGGCAACAGCCACAGTGAAGCCATCGCGGTACTGGTGGCGACCGTCACTTGCTCGGCGCCCTGCCAATGGCGAATTTCACCGGTGGCCTGGGCAATATGCAGCAAGGAGGCACGGACCGTTTCATAGTACTGGCTGGCTGCGGGGCTGAGGTGAATCGTGCGGGTGGTGCGTTCGAACAAGACCTTGCCCAAATAATCTTCAAGCAGGCGAACTTGCCGACTGATTGCGCCTTGGGTGACGTTCAGTTCTTGCGCGGCCAGGGTAAAACTCAAATGGCGCGCTGCCGCTTCAAACGCGACCAGGCTATTGAGTGGCGGTAGAGGGTGGATTTTCATACAAGGCGGGTCACGTCGTTATTTTGGTTTTATCGCGGGAGTCTAGCCCCTGTCACAGGTGGTGGACAGCGGCATTGACGGACAGGCTCAGGGCGTGATGTGGCAAGAAATCAAAAACCAAAGCAACAGCCAAACGAGGCGGCCTGACAGCCAACCTGATTGCAGGTATGTCCGCGATGTGATCGTTCCCACGCTCTGCGTGGGAATGCATCCTGTGACGCTGCGCGTCACCGTTGCGCAGGGCTCACGTCATGCGTCGACAGCGGAACGCGGAGCGTCCCTGGCGGCATTCCCACGCAGAGCGTGGGAACGATCACTCAGGTCGGCTGTCAGGCCGCCTCGCTTTGGCTTTGGATTTGGGCGCCCCGTAACCACGATGGCCGAACGCAGGCATTGCGCAGTGGGTAAACCGAACAATTGATCCGCGAACGGTTGGCATCATCACCCGCCTGCTGTTCGATCTCGGGCATCTGCATCAAGGGCTGATCCGGCATGAAGTGACGCAGGACATGCGCAGCCGCAGACGCGCATGAGCGAATACGCCGTGGCTGAAGCCTTCATGAAGACCGAGCACTGCGAGATGCTGTTGTTCGATACCGATCCGGTAGCACTGATCGATGCGCGTCCTGCCCCGTTATCCGTTACAGCGCAGTGACGGGAACGCTTTTCAGGTCCTGGTGACGTTGCTCCCGAAAAACTGTCGCCAGGACCTTTTTACTCCAGCGCCAACGAACCAGGCGCTCGCGCATCACTGAGTCAGTGCGCGCCAGCCGTCGTCCATTGCGGCGTGATAGCCGTGTTGTGGCGCTTGGCTCGCTGAGTCAATACCAGCATCGTCAAGAAGCCGAGCACGATCAGAACCGGGTAAGCCATCAACAGTTCCGAGAGGGAGTATTTCCAGGCCAAAGGACGGCCAACGCCGAGCATGGCGGCATACATCCACGATACCGCCGATAGCGAGCCACAAAACAGGGCCAGCATGCGGGCGCTGAATCCAAGTTCAAGCAAGGAGCCTGCCTTTTGCAGGGCCGGCAATACCAGTCGGTGCAGCAGGATGCCGTTATAGGTCAGCAACACGACAATGATCACCTTGGCGTGAAGCTTCGGATTCATGAAGTACTCCGTGCCTTTGCCGAGGTAGTCGATGCCGATGATGGCAGCGCCCGTCACCCATAGACCGATCAATGCCATCATGACAGTTTTCTGAAGACTTTCCATGTGTGCATTGTCATGTTCAGTCAGCACTTTGCGTTTCAACATATCCCTGACCATTGCAATATCACTGGTCAGCACTAAACCCATCGCCACGCAACAGGCGAGCAAATGAACGTAAACAACGCCCAGCCGAAATAACTCCATGAATTCTTTATGTTCGATCAGGCTCATAATTGTGTTTATCGCCACGGGTATCTCTCCACCTTGTTAGATAGTACAGATCGGCCAATCAGCAGAATATTTTTCTACACGACCTTGCTCATACAAGAAAACTGACCAATAGGTTTATTATCGAAATCTTATCTAGCCAGTTAGGGAATTGATGACAGCTTAGTGACTACCTCTCAATTTTCGGGTAAAAAAATCCCCATCTGCATTCACTGCATTTGAGGTTCTATTTCCACTTCTTGTTTTCGATTGCGAGAGCAGGCCATGGATGACGTGCTGCAGAATCTGAGGCCCACAGGCCGCAAATGTTCATTTTTTAACCAGCACACCGACAAGCGGTAGCATCCTCGGGGACCATCGGCACGGGTGATCAGCCATCAACTAGCGGGTTGAGGCCCATTCCAACTGAGTTGGTCAAGTTTAGATGAACGTCGACATTGAATATTGGATCCACTAGTTGCTGTGTGAGCAATAAGCCAGGTCGATTGCGACAGGATCCAATTTATCCCATGCCTGACTAAACAGTCAGACTATTCAATGGATCCGATTATTGACTATCGAATGCTTTCCGAGTCTTGGCGACATTGTCCAAATCTGCCGCCAAGACAGTTCATTACTTCAAATCAGACCAACTTTAACGTGACATTGATGTTGTTGCGGGTGGCCTTGGAATACGGGCAGTACTTGTGGCCGGTGTCGACCAGTTTCTGTGCGGTTTCGCGATCCAGGCCCGGCAGGCTCACATTCAGCCGCGCCTGCAGCAGGTAGCCGCCTTCATTGGTGCCCAGGTCCACCTCGGTGTCGACGGCCACATCCTTGGGCAGTGCAACTTTCAGTTCTTTGGCAGCCACGCCCATCGCGCCGATGAAACAGGCAGACCAGCCGGCGGCGAACAATTGCTCGGGATTGGTACCACCGCCGCCTGCGCCTGGGGACGACAGCTTGATATCCAGGATGCCGTCGGAGCTGCGCGAGGCGCCGTCCCGCCCG
Organism: Pseudomonas sp. NPDC087336; assembly: GCF_044744285.1. Taxonomy (NCBI): domain Bacteria; kingdom Pseudomonadati; phylum Pseudomonadota; class Gammaproteobacteria; order Pseudomonadales; family Pseudomonadaceae; genus Pseudomonas; species Pseudomonas sp. NPDC087336. Next base: position 138,478 of record NZ_JBIUYA010000007.1, read on the forward strand.
CCGGTGGTGTGGGTTTTTGCGGTGTACAGGACTTTGTCGAGCTGGTTCATGATGATCTCCTGATTGAATTGAGGTTCAGTGCAATGTCAGGTGAATCAGAAAAACGGCCTTCAGGCTTGATGCCAGGCAAACAATGATAGACGGCGCGGCTCAACCGGGTGCCTGATCCGACAAAGGTCATCCTGCACTGCGCAGACCTTGTAGATACCGTCTTGAACCTCACCTGGCACAGTCCAGCCTGGTCGGGCGTTCGTACGGCCTGATCGCTTACTCCTCTTATTTACGCGCCAACTTGTACTTCACACAATCGTCATAAAAACTCTGCCGAACCGCCGCTGGCTTGAGCCGTGTCGGGCTGTCGTAAGTTTGTTCGGTAATCCCCATCGCCATCATCCGCATCCACGACTTGGCAAACTTGTACGCCTGGATTTTTTGCCGCGCCGCATACAGCGAAACCCCGGACAACTTGAGTTCCTGGGCTCTTGCCGCCGTGCCCGCGCCCCAACTGCACATATAAGTATCACCGGGCTTCAGTTCCCTGGCTTGGGTAGAAACTGTAAGACCCGCGACGCTGAACGAGATCAGCGCGACCCAGACATTGCGCATTTGCATTCCACCTAACCGTCTGAAAATAAAGCGATTCTGGCGCCAGGCGGGAAATCTGGGGGCCAGCATAATGCCTTCTTTGCAATACATTGATTTGCATCAGTAAGTGAAAGCCGTTTTATTGCGACATTTCAAAACTTTGCTATAGCTAAGCGCTTACCACCAACTTATGAGGCAACGGAATGTCAGTCGCAAAAAAAATGAGTGTGGGGCAGCTGACGATGTTGACTGCGGTCAACATGTTGGGCTCAGGCATTGTGCTACTACCGTCGAAACTAGCGGAAGTTGGGGGGATTTCGATTCTTTCCTGGCTGATCACGGCCACCGGTTCCCTCGCATTGGCCTATGCCTTTGCGCGATGCGGGATGCTCAGCCGCAAGACCGGCGGCATGGGGGGATATGCGGAGTACACCTTCGGCAAGGCCGGTAACTACATCACCAACTACACCTACGGCCTCTCGCTGCTGATTGCCAACGTGGCCATCAGTATCACCGCGGTCGGCTATATCCAGGAGCTGTTCCACATTGAACTGAACTCACTGCAAGTGGGCCTGGCAACCATTGCGCTGTTGTGGATCACCACCTTCGCCAACTTTGGCGGTGCGCGAATTACCGGTCGCATTGGCGCCGTCACCGTATGGGGCGTGATTGCGCCAGTGGTGCTGGTGTCCACCGTTGGCTGGTTCTGGTTCGACAGCAGTGTGTATGCCGCCGGCTGGAACCCGCACAACATGGCCTGGTACGACGCCGCGGGTGCCTCGGTGGCGATCACCTTGTGGGCCTTCCTGGGCCTTGAGTCAGCGTGCGCCAACACCGATGCGGTGGAAAACCCCGAGAAGAACGTACCGATTGCGGTGCTCGGCGGCACCCTTGGTGCGGCGGTCATCTACATCGTATCCACCAACGTGATCGCCGGCATCGTCGATAACCCGGAACTGGCCGCCTCTACCGCACCGTTTGGCCTGGTCTTCGCCAAGATGTTCACCCCGCTGGTTGGCGACATTGTGATGGCAGCGATGGTACTGGCCTGCATCGGCTCGCTGCTGGGGTGGCAGTTCACCATCGCCCAGGTCTACAAGAGTTCAGCGGACACCGGTTACTTCCTGTCGATCTTCGCCAAGGCCAACAAGGCCGGGACGCCCATCGTCGGCATGCTGGTGCTGCTGGCCGCGCAGACGGCCCTGGGTTTGCTCACCATCAGCCCGGACCTGAGCAAGCAGTTCGACACCCTGGTCAACCTCGCGGTGGTCACCAACCTGGTGCCGTACATCCTCTCCATGGCCGCGCTGATGACCATGCAGAAAGTGTCCAACGTACCGCCAGGCAAGGCGCTGGCCACCAACATCATTGCCTGGGTGGCGGCGGCCTATAGCTACCTGGCGCTCTACAGTTCCGGCGAACAGGCGCTGATGCTCGGCGGCGTGGCGACCATCTTCGGCTACACGCTGTTCGGCTTCGTCAACAACCGCCTGATCCGCCTTGAATCACTCAACAACAGCGTGCCGACACAGACCGTCAGCGCGCGGCACATCACGGGCCAACCGGTGCCGGTCAATAATCTGAAATCAGTCGTACTGGAGACCCAATCATGACGGAATATAGACATTCGCTCGGCATGCTGACCCTGCTGGTCAGCAGCCCGCCGGACAAACGCACGGTGTTCGGCCGCGCCCTGCAACAACTGGTCAACGACGTGGAAGAGCGCGCCGTGCACGTATTGGCGTCGGAAAGCCTGAGCGACGCCACCTCGATCCTGCGCTCGGACCCGGCCATCCAATGTGTGTTGCTCAGTTGGGAGATGGACAAAAGCGAAGGCCACGAGGAGTGCATCAAGCTGCTGGTCAGCCTGCGCGAGCGCAATACCCGGGTCCCGGTGTTCCTGATCAGCGATCGCAGCACCGCTTCCAGCATTCCGCTGGTGGTCATGCAACACGCCGACGACTTCATCTGGCTACCGGAAGACACCAGCCGCTTCCTCAGCGGACGTATCCTGGCGGCCATCGAACGCTATCGCCAGGCCGCCCTGCCCCCCATGTTCGGGGCGCTGGTGAAGTTTGCCAGGTCCTATGAGTACTCCTGGCACACCCCCGGTCATGCCGGTGGCACGGCGTTTCTGAAGAGCACGGCGGGCCGGGCGTTCTACGAGTTCTTCGGGGAAAACCTGCTGCGTTCCGACCTGTCGATCTCGGTCGGCGAACTCGGCTCGCTGCTCGATCACAGTGGCCCCATCGGCCAGGGCGAGCGCTACGCGGCCAAGGTGTTCGGCGCCCATCGCACGTATTACGTGACCAACGGTTCGTCGATGTCCAACCGCGTGATCCTCATGGCCAGCGTTACGCGCAACCAGATCGCCCTGTGCGACCGCAATTGCCACAAGTCAGCCGAGCATGCGATGACCCTGTCGGGGGCGCTGCCGACCTACCTGGTGCCGACGCGCAACCGCTACGGCATCATCGGCCCGATCCTCCCGCAAACCCTGAGTGCCGAAGGCGTGAAAGCGGCCATCGCCAACAACCCGATGGTCAAGGACGGCATCGACCCGACGCCGGTCCACGCGATCATCACCAACTCCACCTACGACGGCCTGACCTACAACGTCACCCGCGTCGAAGAACTGCTGGGCCAGAGTGTCGACCGCCTGCATTTCGACGAAGCCTGGTACGGTTATGCGCGCTTCAACCCGCTGTACCGCGACCGCCACGCCATGCACGGCAGCCCGGACGAGCACGATGATTCGAAGCCGACCGTGTTCGCCACCCAGTCGACCCACAAGTTGCTGGCGGCCCTGTCACAGGCCTCGATGATTCACGTGCGCAATGGCCGCAACCCGATCGAACATGCACGCTTCAACGAGTCGTACATGATGCACGCCTCGACCTCGCCCAACTACGCGATCATGGCCTCCTGCGACGTCAGCTCGGCGATGATGGAAGCGCCCAGCGGGCAGATCCTCACCAGCGAATCCATCGAAGAAGCCGTGTCGTTCCGCCAGGTCATCTCGCGCATGCACAACGAGATGCTGAGCAAGAACGACTGGTTCTTCACCTGCTGGCAGCCACCAACCGTGCAGGTGGGCAATGTCACGGTGCCGTTCCACGAAGTCGACCCGCTGCTGCTCAAGACCGAGCCCAATTGCTGGGTACTCCATCCCAACGAGGTTTGGCACGGTTTTGGCGACATCGAGGAAGGCTACTGCATGCTGGACCCGATCAAGGTCTCGGTGCTCAGCCCGGGCATGGGCGACGACGGCAACCTGCTGGCCTCGGGCATCCCGGCCTGTGTGCTGACGGCGTACCTCGCACGCCAGGGCATCGTCGTGGAGAAAACCACCGACTTCACCATCCTGTTCCTGTTCTCCATCGGCATCACCAAGGGCAAATGGGGCACGCTGGTCAACGCGCTGCTGGACTTCAAGCGCGACTATGACGACAACGTCGAGTTGGAGCTGTGCCTGCCCGACCTGCTGGCCGGTAACCAGACCCGTTACGCCGGCATGGGCCTGAAGGACCTGGCGGATGAAATCTTCGCCGCCATGAAGCAACACAAGACCACCTCGGCCATGGCCCAGGCGTTCGGCACACTGCCGCAAGCCGTCTTCAGCCCGGTGGAGGCCTACGAGAAACTGGTGCGCAACGACATCGAACTGGTCACCCTGGAACAAGCCGCCGGGCGCATTGCCGCCACCGGCATCGTGCCGTATCCGCCGGGCATTCCCCTGCTGATGCCGGGCGAGAACGCCGGGGCTGCCGACGGTCCGCTGCTGGCCTATCTCAAGGCGCTGGAAGCCTTCGACAAATCCTTCCCGGGTTTCACCCATGACACCCACGGGATCGAAGCCGAGGCCGGGGTTTATCGGATGCTGGTGTTGAAATGAGGTAAGCGCGGTTCACACTAATCCTTGTGGGAGCGAGCTTGCTCGCTCCCACAAGGATCGCCTCCCACATCTGGATCTCACTCTGTCCAAATGCCTATGGGCAAATTCAATCACAGCGCTCTATGATTGAACCCCATGACCACCTCCGCTCCGATCCGCCAACCCTGCCCGCCCGGCGCCTGCGACTGCGGGCGTGACCCGCTGCTGGAAACGCCAGGGGCGGACTTGCGCATCCTGTTCCTGACCCGCGTGGAAGAAAAACGCCTGGTCGAACGCCTGGAAAACCTGCAAAGCCTGCAGGACCTTGAGCACCTGCAACGGCGGATGTTCGAGCAGTTGGGCATTCGCGTGGACATTGCCCCCGGTTTCAATGAAGTGCGCACCATGCGCGGTATCGGCATTCACATCGAAGAATTGCCAGGACTTTGCCGCAAGACCCGGGCAGCGATCCCGGCGGCGATTCGCCGGGCCATGGAGAGGCGTCCGCAAATCGCCTATGAGCTGCTCAACGCCAACGACCTGTTACGTGACGCCTGATCCCGCCCCGCCGCTGTTTCGCCGCTGAAACAGGCGCCCCACCCCCCTGTAAAAGAAGATCGGCGGTCGTACGTGAAGTGCGCGGCGCTGCTATGCCTTCTGCAGGGAGCAGTCGTTTCAAGCCAGACAGGATGACGCTGGCAAGGCAAACGTGACCGAGGTCCCGGCGCCAACCCGGTGCGCGAAGACAGACAGGTGCCGACCCCTGGAAGGAGGTGGCAGATGTTGTTCATCGTCAGCTGGAAAATCAGTTCGGCCAATCGCAACAGCGCGATCGAACGCTTTCTCAAGACCGGTGGCGCACCACCGGAAGGCGTCAAGATGCTCGGACGCTGGCACGCCGTTGGTGGCGCGACCGGTTTTGGCGTGGCCGAGGCCAGTGATCCGGTACCGATCCAGAAGTGGGTACTGCAATGGAGCGACCTGATGAGCATGGAGGTCCAGGCGGCACTGACTGACGAACAGATAGCGCCGCTGCTGGCAGCCGCTGGCAAGTAACACCATCGAGGCGGCGAGTCGTGCTCGCCGCCTAAGCCCCGCGCATGTTACACAGATCTTCAACGAAGGCGACGTCGGCAGACGTTGGGCCTGAACTCCCCTTTCTGAAAGATCGAAAGATCGCAGGCTGCGCTAGTTCCTACAGGGGGTTTGGCGCAACTTCTTGATGAGATGCACTGATTATCTGAATGCTGTAACTCCCTTGATACAACAGGCTTTTGCCCAGGATTAATTACTGGATATTTAGCGATTCAAACCTACGCTCTTTCGCGGGGGATCCAATTTCCAACGGCGCTCGGGGGTTCGTCTCAGCGTACTAATACCAGTGCACAGGAGCTCGACATGATCCGGACAAAGTTCTCTTCTGTTTTTGCTATCCCGTTACTGTTGTCTGCAACATTGCTCCCCAGCATGGTCATCGCCGCCGACCCGCCCCCCAACATCGTGGTGATCATGGGCGACGATATCGGCTGGTCCAACATCGGTGTCTACAACCAGGGGATGATGGCCGGTCGTACACCCAACCTCGACCAGCTCGCCAATGAAGGCATGCGTTTTACCGACTATTACGCCGAGGCCAGTTGCACCGCCGGGCGCGCCAATTTCATTACCGGTGAATTGCCGATCCGGACCGGTATGACGACTGTGGGCCAGGCCGGGTCGCCAGTCGGAATTCCCGTCGAAGCCGTGACCATCGCCACCGCCCTCAAGGCCATGGGTTATTCCACCGGCCAGTTCGGCAAAAATCACTTGGGCGACCTCAACGAATTCCTGCCCACCGTTCATGGTTTCGACGAATTCTTCGGCTACCTCTACCACCTCGACGCCATGGAAGATCCGGCGCACCCCAACTATCCGCAGGAGCTGCTCGCCACCGTTGGCCCGCGCAACATGGTCCACAGTTGGGCCACCACCACCGATGACACCACGGTCATGCCACGCTGGGGCAAGGTCGGCAAACAGAAGATCGAAGACGCCGGCACGCTCTATCCGCAACGGATGAAAACCGTCGACGACGAGATACGCGACAAGGCCTTCACCTTCATCGACAAGGCCAAGACCGACAACAAACCGTTCTTCCTCTGGCTCAACCCGACCCGCATGCACATCGTCACGCACCTCTCGGACAAATACGAAGCCATGCGCAACTCGCAGAACGGCTGGTCGGAACAGGAAGCCGGCATGGCGCAGCTCGACGACATCGTCGGAGACGTCATGGCCAAGCTGAAAAAAGACGGCATGGACGGCAATACCATCGTCATCTTCACCACTGACAATGGCGCGGAAAACTTCACCTGGCCCGATGGCGGCACCACGCCGTTTGCCATGGGCAAAGGCACCGTCATGGAAGGTGGATTCCGGGTGCCGGCGATCATTCGCTGGCCAGGCAAGGTGCCAGCCAATCAGATTGCCAACGGCATCATGTCCGGCATGGACTGGTTCCCGACCCTGGTCGCGGCGGCCGGCAACCCGAACATTACCCAGGAACTGCTCAAAGGCAAGCAACTGGGTGACCGCACCTACAAGGTGCACCTGGACGGCTATGACCAGACGCCGATGATCACCGGCAAAGGACCTTCGACCCGTAACGAAATCTTCTACTTTGGCGAAAGTGCGCTGGGCGCGGTGCGAATCGGCGACTACAAATATCGTTTTATAGATCAACCGGGCGGCTGGATGGGCGCCAAGGTGGCGGTCGACGTACCGATCCTGACCAACCTGCGCCTCGATCCCTTCGAACGTATGGGCTGGCCGGAAAATCAGGCGGCTCAAGGTTCGCAGCAGTACTTCGACTGGTTCAAATACCAATTCTGGCGCTTCGTTTTCGTCCAGCAACAGGTAGCTAAACTGGCTGAAACCGCGATTGAGTTCCCGCCGATGCAAAAAGGCGCGAGCTTCAACCTTGATTCGGTGAAAGCCAAGATCGCCGCGGCAAGAGCGGAAATGGCCAAGTAAACAGTCGAGTGCTCGGGTGGCCAACACTGGCCACCCGCATCCGTGACGAACGTTTGTTGACGCAGTAGGGGATTGATATGCAGATAAAAACCTCCGCCCTGCCCGCCTTCACCCTGCTTGCGCTGTGCTGCCAGCAAGCCCAGGCCGGCGGCATCATGCTCTATGAAATCGGCACCGATAACGCCGGCCTCGCCAACGCCGGTGCCGCCGCCCGGGCCCAGGGCCCTTCCACCATCGCCAGTAACCCGGCGGGCATGAGCTATCTGCCGGGTACGCAGATCACCGGTGGCCTGCAAGTGCTCTATGGCAACCTCGAGTTCAATCGCGACGGCGACACCAATGTCCCGGGCAGTGGCAGCGGCAACGCCCTCGATCCGATTCCCGGCGGCAGTTTCTTCATCACCCATGAGCTGGACGACCACTGGAGCATCGGCTTCGGCCAGTACGCCGACTTTGGGCTGGCGGTGAATTACGACAACGATTGGTCCGGCCGCTACTTCTCACAGAACGCCAGCCTCGGCGGTTTGTCTTTTGTGCCGAGTGTGTCTTACCGCTTCAACGAGCAATGGTCGGTGGGGGTCGGCGTCAAAGCCATGTACGGAGTGCTGCAAGCCCAGACCGCCATCGACCGCTCACCTTTCGGTTTCACCGACCGCGGCGATGGGCAGTTCAAGTACAAGGACGAGGACTGGGGTTTTGGCGCGAACGTCGGGGTGATCTACGCCCCACAAGCCGGTACGCGCATTGGCCTGACCTACACCAGCAAGGTCGACCTGGACTTTGAAGACGGGCTCGACGTCAAAGGTAATGGGCCAGCATTGGACAGGCTCAATGGCCTGAACACCCAGCTCGATTTGACGGTGCCACAAACCGTCACCTTGAGCCTGTTCCAGCAATTGGATCGGCAGTGGGCCCTGCTCGCCTCGGTCAACTGGCAGGACTGGTCGGAGTTCGGAGAGGTCGGCGTACAGGTCGACACCACGGCAATCGATGCTCGCTCAACTACAATCGACGCCAACTACAAAGACACTTGGCAACTGGCGCTCGGTGCGCAGTACCAGGCAACGCCGCAACTGCTGTGGAACGTTGGCGTGGCTTACGACAGCAGTGCCGTTTCCGACAGCGATCGCACATTTACCGTACCAATGGCAGAATCCTGGCGCATTGCCACAGGAGCCACCTATGCTGTGAACAAGGATACCGATGTCAACGTCAGTTGGGCCCTGGTCTATCTGGGTGATATGTCAGTGGACCAGACCAAGTCAACGTCGGGCGATCGAACGTCCGGGCAGTTCGACGATGCCTGGATTTCAGCCATTGCCGCAAACATGACTTGGCGTTTCTGATTATTATCAAAAAAAAACGACTTTATCCAAGGAGCACACAGCACTATGAACCTGACCCGTAAATTGCTCGTCGGCACGGCCCTGGCCGGGCTCTTGCTCGGCGGTTGTACGTCGAAAGTCACCGAGAAGGAGCAGTATTCTGGCTACCTGTCCAACTACAACAACCTGCAGGAAGTGACCACTCCCAGCGGTGGCACGGCGATGCGTTGGGTGAGTCCGTCGTGGAACGCCAATGCCTATGACACGGTCGCGTTCAACCGACTGGAACTGTATCCGGCGCCCAAGCCCAATGAGCGGGTCAACCAGCAGACGCTCAATGACATTCAGAACTACATGACCAACAAGGCCAAAGCCACCCTCGGCCAGAAGTACCAGGTGGTCTCCAGCCCGAGCGCAGCGCCGGCCGGTTCGAAAGTCTTGGTCATGCGTGCCGCCATCACGGGCGTGAGCGCCTCCAACGAAGGCATGAAGTGGTATGAAGTGGTGCCCATCGCTGCCGTCGTCGGCGCGACCCAGGCCGCCACCGGGCACAGGGACCAAGACACCGAACTGTTTATCGAAGCGGAGTTCATCGACGCGAAAAGCAACCAGACCGTGGCCAAGGTCGTGCGCAAGGTATTCGGCAAGCAGCTTTCAAACGAAAGCCAGAAAATCACCGCGCAAGACTTCAAGGCGGCGATCGACAAGCTGGGTACTGACTTCCAGGCATTCATCAAGTAACACGACTGCTGGTGTGGTTCTTTTGTAGGAGCCAGACTTGCCGGCGAACCGGGCGCCGCGGTGTACCTGTTGCACCGCGTCATCGTTCTTCGCGGGCAAGCCTCGCTCCTACAAGGGAACACGACACCGTGGTGTACCTGTTGCACCGCATAATCCGTTCTGTATCAAGCCTTTTTCATCCCCACCCGCCGCCGCATCTGCGCCGTAATCGTCTGCCGGGTTTTCTTCATGTCCGCCCAGGGTCCGTCACCCACTTCGGCCAGGCGCTCGTGAACCGTGTGGATGTTCCACTGGTTGCCACCCTTGAGCTCGGCAATCTCCTCACGGTAGATCGGCACCGACACCGGCAATCCTTCGCGGGTACGCGCGGCGTAGGCGCAGATGGTGGTCGCGCCCAGCCCGTTGCGCAGGTAATCGATGAAGATCCGCCCCACCCGATTCTTCGGCCCTGATACTGCGGAAAAACGCTCCGGCAGCATCTTGGCCATGTGGCTGACAATGGCATGGCTGAAGTCCTTGACCTCATCCCAGCCGAGCTTGCGGGTCAGTGGCACCACCAGGTGAATGCCCTTGCCGCCGCTGGTCTTGAGGAACGCTTTGAGCCCCAGCTCATCGAGCACCGTCAGGGTCAACTGGGTGGCCTCGACCATGCGTTTCCACGGCAGTGCCGGGTCCGGGTCGAGGTCGAGGACGAAGCGATCGGGTTTGTCGAGGTTGTCCGAAGTGGCGTTCCAGGTGTGCAGCTCGACGGTGCTCATCTGCACGGCGCCGATCAAGGCTTCGGCGTTGTTGATGACCATCATCGGCTGGCCCGTGAGTTTCTGGTCGAGGATGGTGATGCCGGGGATGGCCAGGCGCTCGGCGTTTTTCTGGAAAAACAGTTCGCCGGCGATGCCATCCGGCGCACGTACCAGCGCCACGGGGCGGTCCTTGAGCTGCGGCAGAATCCACTGCGCGACGCTGGCGTAATACTCCGCCAGTTGCACTTTGGTCGCGCCACTGCTGGCATCGATCACCCGGTCCGGGTGGGTGATGCGCACCTTGCCCTGGTCAAGGCCGATCTGGGACGGCGCAGGTTCGGTTTTCTTCTTCGCGGCGGAAGGTTTGGCGGCGGCGGTTTTTTTCGCGCAGGCAGTTTTCACGGCAGTCGCACGCTCCTCGGTAATGTCTTTGGCAGGTTTGTCGTCACGCAGGCCATGGAACACCGCATGGCGCACCGAACCGTCCTTGGTCATTTCGGCAAAGGCCACTTCCGCCAGCAGGCTGGGTTTGAGCCAATGCACAGCGTTGAACTCGGCACCGCCGGGCGGGTTGACCACCGCGGGCTTCTTCGTCTGCAAGGGTTTGAGTTGTGCATGAATGCTGTTGAGAGTCGCCTCGGTAAACCCGGTGCCGACCTTGCCTGCATAGCGCAGCTCACCGCTGTCACGGTCATGCAGCCCCAGAAGCAACGCACCGAAGGCATTGCGTGAGCCTTTGGGGTCGGTGAAGCCGACGATGACGAATTCCTGTCGATGCTTGCACTTGAGTTTGATCCAGTCATTGCTACGCCGGGAGACATAGGGCGAACCCAGGCGTTTGCCGATCAGGCCTTCCATCTGCATTTGGCAGGCGCTGTTGAGCAAGGCCTCCGGGTCTTCCCCGAAGGCTTCGGAGAAGCGCAGCAGCGGGTCCTTGCTGGTTTTGAGCACCGTCGCTAGCGCAGCCCGGCGTTCCTCGACGGGCACCTCGCGCAGGTCCACGCCATTAAGGTAGGGCATATCGAACAGGTAGTAGAGAATATTGCCGCTGCGCCCGGCCTCAAAGGCGTTCTGCAAGGCCTGGAAGTCCGGCACGCCCTGCTCGTCGGCCACCACCATTTCGCCGTCGAGCCAGGCCGACTCCAGGCCCAGGCCGGCCAGCGCCTTGGCCTGGCCGGGCAGCTTATGGGTCCAGTCGTGGCCGTTGCGGGTGAAAAGCTTGACCTCGTCGTGGTCGACGCGCGCCATGATCCGGTAGCCGTCGAACTTGACCTCATAACTCCACTGGCCGCCCGGGGCCTTTTCCACCAGCGTCGCCAGTTCCGGTTTGATCTGGTCCGGCAGTTTGGCCTTGTGTGCACCGGTGAGTGGCGCGGATTTTTCCTTGCGCGGCTCTTTATGCTTTGGCGCAGCGGGCTGCTTGAGGGGCTTGGGTTTGGCCGCCTTGGGTGATTTGGCAATGATGGTCCGCTCGCTGAGCACGCTATCGGGCTCGGCGGCGACCACGTCGTACTCACTTTCCGGCCGGGCGGCGCCGTCCTGGTGCTTGATCAGGAACCACTGCTCCTGCTTGCCCGGCATGTGCGTGCGCACCAGGTTCCACAGCCCGGCGAGCTTCTCGCCTTGCAGTTCGAACTTGAGCCGGCCCTTGGCATAGGCCTTGGCCGGATCCTCCTGGGGAACCCACACGCCGCGGTCCCAGACGATGACATCGCCCGCACCGTAGTGACCTTCGGGGATGCTGCCTTCAAAGGTGGCGTAATCCAGGGGATGGTCTTCGACATGCACCGCCAGGCGCTTGACCTTGGGGTCCAGCGACGGTCCCTTGGGCACCGCCCAGCTCTTGAGTGCACCATCGAGTTCCAGGCGGAAATCGTAATGCAGGCGCGAGGCATCGTGCTTCTGGATGCAGAACTGCAAGGCATGATCCCTGGTGTTTTTTCTGCCCGTTGGCTTGACGGCGACCGGTTCCGAAGTCGCCGAAAAATCGCGCATGCGGTTGTAGTCATCGAGGTTCTTGTTCATGGCTCACCCGCGGGTCGCTGCAGGGCGCTGAATCAGCACTTCCCTCTCACAGCAGAGCAAGTCAGCACGAGAAAAATTCCATCGCCATCGAAATTGCCCGGACAGACGGCCCCGCGCCCCAGCTGTCGGCGAGCGTTCAAGAGCCTACAATCGGCGGGTGCTGCCTCATCTGCGGAGAGCAATCATGCGCGCGGTTCACGTCCTCCAGACCCCACCGGCATCGGTCAATGTCGTGGGCGAAACGATCACCGTCCTGGCTGGCGGCGATCTGAGCAAACCCTTTGAAATGCATATCCAGGAAGGCGTGCAAGGTGGCGGCCCGCCCCCGCACTTTCATCCATGGGACGAAGCGTTCTACGTGGTGGATGGTCAGGTCGAAGTGACCGTCGAAGGCTCATCCACCACCGTCTCGGCCGGGGGCTATGTGCACATTCCTGCCGGGGCGATCCATGCCTACAAGAACGTCAGTCCCACCGCAAAGATGATCGGCGTGGTCTCCGATCCCCGGGGCGGGCAGTTTTTTACGGCAATGGATCAGTTCAAGGTACCCGAGGATCTGCCGCGGATATTCGAGGTGGCCGAGCGCTTTGGCGTGACGTTCCTGGTGCCCGAACCATCGACTTCTTGATCCGCCCTACAACGGTGCTTTGCGTCAGGCGGTACCCCGGGCCTGCTGTTCCAGATGCACCTGCAAATCCGCCTCGATGCCCAGCGCCGCTGCCAGTTCATCCAGATAACTGCGCTCGGCATCCTGTTGATCATCCACCAGCATCACGCTGGCCAGGTACATCTCGGCGGCCATACCGGAGTCAGTTGCCGACTGTGCCACCTCGGCAGGGTCAAGCGGTTTGGCGACTTCCTCATCAAGCCACTGCTGCAACTGCGGATCGTCGGTATGACGGGCGATTTCGGCATTGATCATCTGCTTCTCGGTTTCGTCGAACCGGCCATCGGCCTTGCCTGCCGCTATCAATGCACGCAGGATCGCATGGCTGTGTTCCTCGACTTGCGGCCCGGCCAGCATATCCACCGTACGCATCACCTGTTGCGGCGCCTGTTGCTGTTGCGCGGCCTGGCTGCGTTGCCAGGCCTGATAGGCCTGGAACGCCATCATCCCCAGCGAAGCCAGCGCTGCATAATTGGTACCACCAGCAGATCGCGATTGCGCTGCACCCCCCATAGGCGAACCCCCGCCGAGCAAGCCGCCGAGCAGCCCGCCCAAGCCGCCCATGCCGCCTGCCCCGGCACCGCTTGCGTTACCACCACCCAACAGGCCGCCAAGCAGTCCGCCCAGGTCACCCGGGCCACCTTGAGCCGACGCCCCACCGCCGCCCCGTTGCGCCATCGAGCCCTGGCCGGCCCGCAGTAATTGTTCGAGCAGATCGCTGGTGTTCATGACGACATCCTCATCGATGGGAGTGATTCAGTCAGACAACGATAGCCCTCGCGAATGAATGTGCTACCACCGTTTGGCTGACACACCGCCGATTTATCCAAGGTATTTTTTTATGGCGCAGCTAAGATTCACAGGTGGTGAACCTTATTCCCGGATACCCGGTCGATACCTGCAACCCCACCCGGTTTGCCGCCGCCCGCCAGATGAGGGCGTTGACTGGCTTGCTTCACTTTCTGGAGAGCGCCCCTGTGATATCGACCCTACACATCGCCAGGCTCAAAGCATGGGGTGCCCATGGTTTTACCGCCACCGGCGTGGTCACCGCCTTCCTCGCGACCCTCGCCCTGCTCGATAACCAGCCGACCAGTTGCCTGCTGTGGCTGGGCGTGGCCCTGATCGTCGATGGCCTGGACGGCGCACTGGCGCGCAAGGTCAATGTGCAGTCGGTACTGCCGAGTTTCGACGGTTCGATTCTCGACCTGGTGATCGACTACCTGACATATGTGTTCATCCCGGCATTGTTCATCTATCGCTACATCCCGCTGCCGGACTACACACTGCTGCTGACCGTGTCGCTGATCCTGGTGTCATCGCTGTTCTGCTTCTGCAACGTCAACATGAAAAGCAAGGACAACTATTTCCAGGGCTTCCCCGCCGCGTGGAACGTGGTTGCCCTGTGCCTGTACATCATCGCGCCGTCTCCCTGGATCACCTTCCTCACCGTGATCGGCCTGGCCCTGTTGACCCTCACCCGGATGAAATTCCTGCATCCGTTTCGCGTGCGCCGCTTCATGCCGATCAACATTGCCGTGACGGCGATCTGGCTGCTGTGCAGCCTGTCGCTGGTGATCAACCACCCGGTGATCAATCCCATGGTCATGGGGCTTTGGCTGCTGATGTCGGCGTACTTCCTGGGGATCTGCTTGTGGCGCACCGCGCTTGAGTGGTTCGACGAATCGCGGCTCAAGTAACGCCATGCCTGTCCATATCGTTCGCCTCGGCACCCCGCGAAAACCCGACGAAGGCCTGCGCCTGGGCACTGTGCGCCGTCCACCCCGTGGCGTACCGAAGGCCGAGTTTGCCAGCCGGGATTTCTACGACGTGTGGCAGCCGCTGCTTTCGCCCAGCCCGGAGCTGGTTCACCAGGCCCAGGCGGCTGAAGACGACAAGGCCTGGAATGCGTTCAGGCGCAAGTTCAAGGCCGAAATGAACCAACCTGCCCCCAGCCAGTTGCTCGATCTGCTCGCAGCCCTTTCGCATCACACCTCACTGGCCGTGGGCTGTTATTGCGAGGACGAAGCGCACTGCCATCGCTCGGTGTTGCGTGAGTTGCTTGAGGCTCGGGGGGCGGAGGTTGTCTAGATAACTCGCACGCCACTCTCACGGCTGTACCCGATCCGCAGATCAAGAGGTCTGTTCACTTGATCCGCTACACCCCCACCCATCATGGTCAATACTCAAGGATTCAAGCCAAGCCAAACAACCGCCGTCACAACCCCTCGGGAGGTTTGTCATGTCTGGTCAATCTCGCTTCATGCTGGTGACTTCGCCGCTGATGGAACACAGCCCTGCTTTCGACCGGGCGGCCGCGCTGGCCAAGGCGGAGGGCGCGGCGTTGCATATCGTGGCCTTCGACTATCTGGAAGGCCTGGCCACGGCCGGCATGGTCAATGAAAAGGCGCTGGAGCAGATGCGCCTGGGTTATGTAGACCGCCACCGTCAGTGGCTGGAAGACCAGGCCCGGCCCCTGCGCAAAATCGGCGTAACCGTTACGACGGAAGTGACGTGGGTGCAAAACCCGCTGGAGGAAATCCTGATTCACCTCAAGGAACAGCCGATGGATGTGCTGATCAAGGCGCTGGAACACCAGTCGTTGCTGTCGCGACTGATCTTCACCCCGCTGGACGTACATCTGCTGCGTGAGTGTCCGGTACCGTTACACTTCGTCAGCCACGCGGTCAACGCGCTGCCACGCAAAGTCGTCGCCGCCGTCGACCCCTTCCATCGTGATGATCACTACAAGAGTTTCAACGACCGCATCCTGCACGAGGCCACGAAGCTGGCGACTGCCTGCAATGCCGAACTCGATGTGGTCTACGCCTATGACCTTTCGTCCATCAGTTCGGACGAGTTCGGCTTTGATAACGGCTCGGCGTTTTTTTCCTCGACCCGCAACAAGACGCTATATGACGCACAGCTGGACGCCTTCAACGAACTGGCCGAACGCAATGGCATCGCCCAAGCGCAACGGCACATGATCATGGGCAACCCGGCCAAGGTCCTGACCCGCTACGCCGATGCCTTTGACGTCGACGTGATCGTCATGGGCCGTCTCGGCCATCGCGGCATGGGGCGCTTGATCGGCAGTACGGTGGAGCACCTGCTGTACAAAATGCCCTGCAGCGTGTGGGTGGTGTACACCGAGCGGCTGGATGAATAGCTGCCCGATGTATTGGACCTGTAGGAGCCAGGCTTGCCTGCGAAGGGGACCGAAAGGCTAGCGCAATGTTCAGGGACGCCTTCGCCGGCAAGCCGGCTCCCACAGGGCCGGTCTCAACGCCTGGTGATCACCACTTCCAGGTACTCACTGGGCACCACCATTGACTTTTCCCCCGCCCTGTTGAGGCGGTTGAGCAGTTCGGTCAGGTCGTCTTCCAGGGCCTTGGCGCCGTCGGGGGGCAGCGCCGCGAAGGCCTTGTGGATCGGGCCGTACCAGCTGCGGAAGGTGTCGATGAAATGCTCGGCCGAGCGATAGCGGAAGTTGAAGGTCCGGCGAGTCACCTGCACCAGGAAGTCGCGCTCGTCGAAGTGCTTGTGCAGCCAGGCTTCGGTGCCCCACTGCGACGGCGGTTGCGCGCCGGGCGGTGGCGGCATGTGCCGGCCCAGGGTCTTGAACATCTGGCCGACGAAACCTTCCGGGGTCCAGTTGGCCAGGCCGATCCGGCCACCGGGGCGACACACTCGCGCCAGCTCCGCGGCGGCCTTGGCCTGGTCGGGCGCAAACATCACACCGAAGGTTGAAAGCACGGCGTCGAAACTGGCATCGGCGAAAGGCAACGCTTCGGCGTCCGCCACCTGGAAGGTCACGTTCAGGCGTTCCGCACGAGCGCGGTCTTCGCCACGTTCGAGCAGTGCGGCGACGTAGTCGGTGGAGATCACGTTGCAACCGCGACGCGCGGCGGCCAGGGTTGCGTTACCGTTGCCGGCGGCAACGTCCAGCACCTGTTCATCGCACAACAGGTCGCAGGCCTCGGCCAGTTGTTCGCCGACGATCTGCAAGGTGGTGCCGATCACGGCGTAGTCGCCACTGGCCCACGCGGCCATTTGACGGGTTTTCAGGGCAGAAAGATCAATGGGTGTACTCATGGAGACAATCTCTGGTTTGGGACAGCATCGGGCACAGGCTCACTCAGCCGTGGTGGGATCGATGATGTTCATGACCTGGGAAATCCGATTGGCCGGGAAACCGCCCTGCCGGGCATGCTCCCTGATGAGCTCCTCGTTTGGCGCGATGTACACGCAATACAGCTTGTCGCCGGTGACATAACTCTGCAGCCATTGCACCTCTGGCAACTCGCGCAACACCCTGCAGGACTTTTGCGAGACGGCTTTCAAATCCCTTTCTGACAGTGCTCCGGCGCCTGGAATCTCGCGTTCAATGACGAACTTGGGCATGGCAACCTCACTTTATTCTTATTGATGACAGGACCCGGTGGCCCCGTGTGCAAACTATCTCTCTGACGCTGATCGGCGTCCTGCCCGATCGTCGGCCAACATTGCCCGATCGTCCGGAGAATTCACCTTGGGCCGTGACGCGTTCACAATCAGAAACCCCGCACGGGAAAACGCCCATGGACGCCCTGTCACAGACCCTGCGCGTCGTCCGCCTGGTCGGCGCGATTTTCATCAACGCCAGGTTCACCGCGCCCTGGTGCTATCAGTCGCCGAGCGCCGACACCGCGGCACCGTTCCTGGAACCGGGCGCGGAACGGGTGGTGATCTTCCACTTGATTACCGAGGGCGAGTGCTACGTCGAACTGGGGGATGATCCGCCGCTGCTGCTCAACCCCGGCGACGTGGTGATTTTCCCCCAGGGCCACGCCCATCGCATGAGTTCCCAGCCGGGATTGACGCCCGCCAGCGGTGCGCGGCTCGACGAAGTATTGGCGCGACGCCCGCGGCAATTGAGTTACGGCGGGGGCGGCGCGGTGACGCGCCTGGTGTGTGGCTACCTGGCCTGCGATACACGTTTGGCTGGCATGTTGCTGGCCGGACTGCCGCCCGTGGTCAGGGTCAATGTGCGCGGCTCCAACGCCGGCATCTGGCTGGAATCTTCGGTGCGTTATGCCTTGGCCGAAGCGCGATCGCCAAGGCCTGGCGGCGAAGGCGTGCTGGCAAAACTGGCCGAGGTGCTGTTCATCGAAGTGCTGCGCCTGTACATGCACGAACACGGCAAGGGCCGCACCGGTTGGCTGGCCGGCGTGAGCGACCGCATCGTCGGCGCCGCCCTCAACGCCTTGCACAAGAAACCCTGCCACGCCTGGACGCTGGATGAACTGGCGCGCACTGCCGGCACCTCAAGATCAGTCCTGGCCGAACGCTTTGCGCAACTGGTGGGGGTGGCGCCGATGCAGTACCTGACGCAATGGCGCATGTTGCTGGCGGCCAATCTGTTACGCAGCAGTAACAGTTCGTTGATGCGCATCGCCGAAGAGGTGGGTTACCAGACCGACACGGCGTTCAGCCGGGCCTTTCGCCGTGAGTATGGAGCGCCGCCAGCGGCGTGGCGGCGCAGTCAGGGCAATCGATCAATGGCTCACAGCCCTGGGCCTGCGAGCCATTGATCCTAAGGTTCAGGCCGCTGGCGCCTGGGCCTTCGCCTCTTCCAACAACTGCCGGATCATCTTTTCCTGTTCGTCGTAGCGACCTTCACCAAAGTGGGTGAAGCGCACCTGCCCCTTGGCATCGATCAGGTAGTGGGCAGGCCAGTACTGGTTGTCGAAGTTGCGCCAGATCGCATAGTTGTTGTCGATCGCTACCGGATAGGTAATGCCGTATTCCTTCACCTTGTCCCGGACGTTGTCGATGATGCGTTCGAACCCGTACTCAGGGGTGTGCACGCCGATCACCACCAGGCCATCCTTCTCGTACTTCTTCGCCCAGTCCTTGACGTACGGCAGGGTGTGCTTGCAGTTGATGCAGTCGAAGGTCCAGAAGTCCACCAGCACCACTTTGCCCTTGAGCGATTGGTTGGTCAGCGCGGGCGAGTTGATCCACTCCACCGCACCGGTCAGCGAGGGCATGGCGCCCTGGGCGTTGTCCATGGACTCGGCCTTGACCTTGCTGACGAAGTAATCGACGACTTTCGGTACGGTTTCCAGCACACCTTTCTCGATGCTGCTGACCCCTTGCGACGAGGTGTTGGCCAGCAGCACATCGTCTGCTCCCGTGGCAATGACGGCCGCACCGGCCAACACCGCCACACCGGCACCACGACGCAACCAGCCAGTGACCGGGATCGATGGTTTCAGGCGATTGACCAGGCCACGACCTGCGAAGATCAAGGTGCCCAGGGACAATGCGCTGCCCAGGCCGTAGGCCACCAGTAACAGACTGGTCCCGGCGTTCGCGCCCTGCAGCATCGCGCTGGTGAGAATCACCCCGAGGATCGGCCCGGCGCAGGGCGCCCAGAGCAGGCCGGTAGCGACACCAATCATGATCGAACTCAGCGGGCCGGACAGTGTGCGGCTGTTGGGGTCGAGGCGATTGCCCAGCGCCACGAACGGACGCGCCAACCAGTCGCCGACCCGTGCGGAAATCAGCGACAGGGCGAACAGCACCATCACGCCCAGTGCCACATGGCGCCCGGTGTTGCTGGCCTGGATAACCCATTCACTGCTGACCACCGCCAGGCTGGAGATCAGGGCAAACGTCAGGACCATGCCGCCGAGGGTCAACATGATCGATGAACGCGTACGGTCGGCACCGGCGAACAGGAACGGTACGACCGGCAGGATGCAGGGGCTGAGGACGGTCAATATGCCGCCCAGGAAAGCGATGAGTAACATGGTAATCACCTTGGAGATAGAGGGTGGCAATCCACATCCGTCCCCTGTGGGAGCTGGCTTGCCAGCGATGACGGCGGCACATTCAACATGGGTGTGACCTGTTGACCGCTATCGCTGGCAAGCCAGCTCCCACAGGAGATTTGTGGTGTTCAAGCTTCAGGCCGTCTGGCTGTCCAGCAACTTGCCCTGCGGCGTGCGGCTGGAGCCGTTCTCGGCGAGGAAGGCATCGCCGCCCTTCTCAGCCACCGGCGTCAGCTGAAAGCAGGTGCTGCTGCCGCAAGCGTTCTGTTCTACAGCGGCGTTGGCATGGGCCGCGGCCCCGGCAACGGAAAAAGCGATGGCGGTTAAAAAACGGGTGACGTTGTTCATGATGTTTTTTCCTGGCTGGATTGGAATGCGCTAAGGGTGATGACTGGAATCAGTTATCCGAGCCGCAGTTGTCGGCAAATTTGCGGTAGTCCAGGATCTGAGTCTTGCTCTGGGAGTCCAGGTAGGTCAGCTGCGCATTCACCACGCCGCAGGAAGGCGAGGCATCCTGTTTCAGCGACACCACTTTCCTGATGTCCAGGTGCGTGCCGTAGCTGTAGCTCATCGGGGTAACATCAGCTTCGGCGCGGGCCGACAAGGTGCAGATGTTCAGGGCGGCAAACAGGCAAGCGGCGTAGATGGCTTTGGTGTTCATGGCGGTTTCCTCAAGGTTCATCGTTTGTTGGCAGAGGCGCTTGGGTTTACCTCGATGGAACCTATTAGAAGCCTGCGAGGTATCCCGTATGTGTCGGGAACCGGCGCGTGTAAATCGGCAAGTATCTGGGCTGGGCGGGGATACACAGGGATACAAAACCCGGCAAAATGACTGTTTTTGCGTCGATGTGTATCCGCCGTCAGGCCAGATACACTGCAATACAAAGGGCGGCGGGCGAGCGGGCCAAGGCTCGATAGACTGTGCGACATCCCCCACTGACAGAGGCAAGTCCCCATGGAGCACGTCGATCACATTCTCATCGTTGACGATGACCGCGAGATACGCGAGCTGGTGGGCAACTACCTGAAGAAAAACGGCCTGCGCACCACAGTCGTGGCCGATGGCCGGCAGATGCGCAGCTTCCTCGAATCCACGCCGGTGGACCTGATCGTGCTGGACATCATGATGCCGGGCGACGACGGCCTGATGCTCTGCCGCGAACTGCGCGCCGGCAAACACAAGGCCACCCCGGTCTTGATGCTCACCGCGCGCAACGACGAAACCGACCGCATCATCGGCCTGGAAATGGGCGCCGACGACTACCTGGTCAAGCCCTTCGCCGCCCGTGAACTGCTGGCACGGATCAATGCCGTACTGCGCCGCACGCGCATGCTGCCACCGAACCTGGTGGTGACCGAGTCCAGCCGCTTGCTGGCCTTCGGTCGTTGGCGCCTGGACACCTCCGCCCGGCACCTGCTCGATGGCGACGGCACCATGGTCGCCCTCAGCGGCGCCGAGTACCGGTTGCTGCGGGTGTTCCTCGATCATCCGCAGCGAGTGCTCAATCGCGACCAGTTGCTCAACCTGACCCAGGGCCGCGACGCCGACCTGTTCGATCGATCCATCGACCTGTTGGTCAGCCGCCTGCGCCAGCGCCTGCTGGACGACGCCCGCGAACCGGCCTACATCAAGACCGTGCGCAGCGAGGGCTACGTGTTTTCCCTGCCGGTGGAAATCGTCGGTGCGCCAGCATGAACCTGTCACTGCGCTGGCCCCGCACCCTGGCTTCGCGACTGTCGCTGATATTTCTGGTCGGCCTGATCCTCGCCCAGGCGCTGTCCTTCGGCGCGCAGTACTACGAGCGCTATGAAAGCTCGAAAAATACCATGCTCGGCAACCTGGAAACCGACGTCTCGACCTCCATCGCCATCCTCGACCGCCTGCCGGCGCAAGAGCGTGCGAGCTGGCTGCAACAACTGGATCGACGCAATTACCGCTATTTGCTCAATGAGGGTTCACCCGGCACCGCCATGGACACGGACATGCCCGAGGCACCGATTGCCATGGCCTCGATCAAGAATTCCATCGGCAAGGACTATCCGATGACCTTCAGCGATATTCCCGGGCCCGGGAAACACTTCCAGGTGCACCTCAAACTGTCGGACGGCAGCCCGTTGACCATCGATGTGCGGCCTTCGATGGTGCCGCTGTCGCCCTGGCTGCCCATCGTGCTGCTCGGGCAATTAGCGTTGATGATTGCCTGCACCTGGCTGGCCGTGCGGATCGCCATTCGCCCCCTCACCCGCCTCGCCGAAGCCGTGGACACCCTCGACCCCAACACCCACCCGGTGCTGCTGGACGAAAAAGGCCCGACCGAAGTGGCCCACGCCGCCAAGGCCTTCAATGCCATGCAGGCTCGCATCGCCGCCTACCTCAAGGAACGCATGCAACTGCTGGCGGCGATCTCCCACGACCTGCAAACGCCAATTACCCGGATGAAACTGCGCGCCGAATTCATGGACGACTCGGTGGAGAAAGACAAACTGTGGAACGACTTGTGCGAGATGGAACACCTGGTGCGCGAAGGCGTGGCGTATGCCCGCAGCGTCCACGGCGCCACGGAAGAAAGTCGGCGCACCGACCTGGACTCGTTCCTCGACAGCCTGGTGTTCGATTACCAGGACATGGGCAAGCAAGTGCAGCTGAGCGGCAAAAGCGCCACCGTCATCGACACCCGCCCCCACGCCTTGCGGCGAGTGCTGGTGAACCTGACGGACAACGCCCTGAAATTCGCCGGCACCGCCGAGTTGCTGGTCGAGAAGAAAGCCGATGGCAGCGTCTCGGTGAAAGTCATGGATCGCGGCCCGGGGATTGCCGAAGCGGAACTGGCCCAGGTCATGCAACCGTTCTACCGCGTGGAAAACTCGCGTAACCGCAGCACGGGTGGCACCGGCCTGGGGTTGGCCATCGCGCAACAGCTGGCCTCGGCGATCGGGGGATCGTTGACCTTGAGCAATCGCGAGGGTGGTGGCTTGTGTGCCGAGCTCAAGTTGCGCGGCTGACACCGGCTGATCGCTCCCACGCTCTGCGTGGGAACGATCAGCATCAGACTAGTGTTCAAGAAACGACGCCTACGACCCCTTCCCCCTGCATCTGCTGCAACAACCCCAGCCCGCTATCCATAAACGCCACAGATTCCGTCATCCCCGCCTCCGCCGCCAATCCCTGCAGCTGCGTAAGTCCGGTCTGCCCGGGAAACGCCTCGATGCGCTGCAACAACCGAAAGGCCAATGGACTCAATTCAGAAAACTTCACACTGAAATCCAGGTCCCGACGCACCAACAACAGCGTCGGCTGATCCGGCATGACATCCGGCAGATAATCCGGCCCCACCCGCTGCACTGGCCAGGCATACGCCAAGGGCCAGGCCAAAGGCGAAACCTGCAGTGGACGATTCAACAACCCATCGGCATCGCCGCGGGGCAACGGCTCGGCCTCGGATTGTTGCAGGGCCATTTCCACCCATTCGTAGTGCGCCAGTTCGACTATGAACGGCGGCCACTTGCCTGCGGCCAGCGCCGGGGGTTCAGAGGCGAGGAAGTCGATGAACTCCTCGGCGATTTCGCCGAATTTGGGGGTGTGGGCGCGGTAGTCGCGCAGGAACATCCGCACCAGTGCCCGCCATTGCTCGTCGTCGAGAATCTTCACCAGCACTGGAAAAGTGCCGCTGATCAACGACGACAGGTTGGCGAACACCAGGTCGCGATAAACCTGGGCCCGTGCCGGGTCCATTTCCGGCGGTGGCGCGTAGCGTTCGGGGTCGCGCAGATACCGGCCCATGCTGTTTTGCTGTTCATGCAGCGAGCGCTTAGCCACGGTACACCTCCGCGGTTTGTAACCGGCGAATGGTCTGCAACTCGGCGACCAGTTCGGAAAACGCCGGAAAGTTGAAATCACGCTCGAGCAAGGTCGGTTGCGCGCCGAATCGGGCATAGGCCTGGGCCAGCAACGACCACACCGCTGGCTTGACCGAAGCGCCATGGGTATCGATTTTCAAGGTATCGGACTCATCGAAATGTCCGGCAATGTGCATGGCCACCACACGGTTAGCATCGATCCGATCCAGGAAAGCACGCGGGTCGAAACCATGGTTGATCGAGTTGACGAACACATTGTTGACGTCCAGCAACAGGTCGCAATCGGCTTCGCTTAGCACGGCGTTGGTGAAGGTCACTTCGTCCATGTCCTGCTGCGGTGCTGCGTAGTAGGAGACGTTTTCCACCGCCAGGCGGCGGCCGAGAATGTCCTGGGCCTGACGGATGCGCGCGGCGACGTGATGCACCGCTTCTTCGGTAAAGGGCAACGGCAACAGGTCATACAGGTGACCGTCATCGCTGCAATAGCTCAGGTGCTCGCTGTACAGCGGCACGTTGTGGTGGTCGAGGAAAACCCGCACTTGCTGCAGAAATTCCACATCCAGCGGCGATGGCCCGCCCAGGGACAGGGACAAGCCATGACAGGACAACGGATAGCGCTCGGCCAGGGTTCGCAACGCCGCGCCATGGGCACCGCCGATGCCGATCCAGTTCTCTGGCGCGACTTCGAGAAAGTCGAAATGACCGGCCGGGGCGGCCAGCAGGTCCTTGATTAAACCGCGACGCAGGCCGAGCCCGGCGCTGGCCTTGGCTGATGTGGCAGGGGTTTGCATGATGTCGATTCCAAGGGTTGTCAGAACGTCATCACATTTAATCGAAGGGATGTATCGGGTCTGTGTGGCGTGCTAACAGAAAACGGCTAGCTGTGTATCGGCAGCGGGTCTGTACACACTCTGGTACAAACCCGCATCCGGGCATTACGCCAGGTCGTACTTCTCGCGCACCAGATGGCCGATGCCCATTCGGTCGAGCACATCCATCGGGCACAGGAATGTCACGCGCACAGTACCTGGCAGGCGACTGATGTCGATGGAACCGGTGATGGTGGCGCGATTGAGCACTTCGTCATAAGGCAGACCGGTGACGGCGGCAGCGCGCGCCAAGCCGTTCTCCACCGCCAGGTTGAGGTTCTCGCCGCTGCCGATGAAGGTGATCGGGCCGCTCTGTTCGATCTCGTGCTGGCCCCAACGCTCGCCCAGTGCGCGGACGCTGGCCCGCTGTTCGGCATTCATGGGCCGGGCCATCGGCGGCAGGTCGTCGAGGTTTTGCAGGAGGATCGGCCCTTCCAGGGTCAGGTTTTTAACCACTTGCACCACCACCTCGGTTTCCCCGGAGCAATCGGTGGCGTGCCCGGCGATCTCGCCGTTGCCCTGCTGCGCATGCATATCACCCATGTACACACCCGCGCCGGGCACTTTCACCGGGCAGATCAGCACACAGCCTTCGCGGACCGAGTTGGTGTCCATGTGGCCGTCGGTCTTGGCCGCGTGCAGTTCTTCGCGGGTCATGCCGAAACGGTGCGGGGCATTGATCAGGTATTGGCCGAAATCAGCGCAGTTGTGCGAGTCGGGCAAGTCGCGCGAAGGCAGTGTGCCGATGTTGCCCAGGAACGGTCGCATGTGCGCGGCGACACCGGGAATATCAGCGCGGGCCAGGGACAGGATCGAATGTTGCGCGGCGAATTCCGGCAGCGCCGACATCTCGGACGCTTTGCCGGCCAATCGGTTGGCGATGTCCTGGTTGACTGTCAGGCTGACCTGGTTCTGCGCGTCGAACACGATCACATAGCCATGGCTGAAGCGAAACGCGCTGACCTCGGCGCCACAGTGGTTGCAGCGAATCGCGTCCTCGCCAATGCCTTCGACATGGCTGGCCGGATGCTCGGTACCGCACTTGGCGCAGAACTTGGAGACGAACGGATCGCCGTTGTAGCGCCCCTCGACGAAGCTCATGACCCCGGACGAAGTGGCCAGCGACGTGACGCGCATGCTGTTGATCTTGATCGCCACGGCATCGCCGATTTGCGCCCCGGCGATGGCCACCGGTTGCGTCACTTCATGGCCGCCCTCGAAAGCGGGCGTGATCATCGGCCCCCAGCAACCTGGCGGCGTACCAGTGATCAGGGTGCCGCCGTCGGCCAGCGGGCCGAGCATCGGCTGACTCGGGCCAATGATGCCGTTGGTGTAGCGATCGACCCGCAGGCGATTGACCGGCGTGGCGTTGAGATTGGGTTGAGGCACAAGCGTTGTCATTGTTATCCCCTTCGATGTCAGGAGCGAATGGCCGCCTGCTGCGACGACCTGGAAGTAGCGCTGACCCTCGGTTTTGCAGGAGTCAAACGGTCTTCACAGTTCATCGCAGGTTTGTATCTGCTCTGTGTTCGAGGGTGGCCTGGAATTGAGGGGGACTGTATCGAGAGGCTGCCTGGATACATTGGGATACATGCGCAGTGACTGCCGAACACTATCCCTGTGGGACCTTCGTCGCCTAGAGAAGCGGCTTTCGACCAGCGAACTAAACTTAACGCACACAGGACGAGTCATCGTCCTGTCCATTCCCACGACCACCGCCCAGGGGCGAACGCCTCGCTAAACACTGCCACTGGACCCTGATCCTGCAAAAGGAGCACACGTGATGGACGAGGCCAGACTCAACGATTTCATGGGCAAACTGGTGGGTGACATGGGCGGCGCGGCGATGCTGGCCAACGTCATCCTCGGTGAAGAACTTGGCCTGTACCGGGCCATGGCCGACAGCCAACCAATCAAGCCCGAAGCCCTCGCCGAGAAGACCGGCTGCAACCCTCGCCTGGTGCGCGAATGGCTCAGCGCCCACGCAGCTTCCGGCTACATGGAACACAGCGACGGTCAATTCCGTCTGCCCGAAGAACAAGCCCTGGCACTGGCCGTCGAAGACTCGCCGGTCTATATCGCCGGCGGCATCGGCGTGGTCGCGTCGTTCTTCCATGACAAGGACAAACTGGTCAAGGCCATGCGCGGCAACGGCGGCCTGGCCTGGGGCGATCACCATCCGTGCATGTTCAGCGGCACCGAACGCTTCTTCCGCCCCGGCTACAAGGCGCACCTGATCGCCGAATGGTTGCCGGCCCTGGACGGCGTGGTGGAAAAACTTACGGAAGGCGCCAAAGTCGCCGACATCGGCTGCGGTCATGGCGCGTCGACGGTGATCATGGCCCAGGCGTACCCAAACTCGCGGTTCGTCGGTTTCGACTACCACGCGCCTTCAGTCACCGTCGCCACCCAGCGCGCCGAGGAAGGTGGCGTGTCCGGCCGCGCTCGGTTCTTCCAGGGTACGGCCAAGAGCTATCCCGGCGATGACTATGACCTGGTCTGCTACTTCGACTGCCTGCACGACATGGGCGACCCGGTGGGCGCGGCCAAACATGCCTACGAGTCGTTGAAGCCGGACGGCACGGTATTGCTGGTGGAGCCGTTCGCCAATGACTCGCTGGACGACAACATCACCCCGGTCGGCCGGTTGTTCTACGCCGCCTCGACCTTCATCTGCACGCCCAACTCGCTGTCCCAGGAAGTCGGTCTCGGGCTTGGCGCCCAGGCAGGCGAAGCGCGGTTGCGCAAGGTGTTCAGCGAGGCCGGGTTCTCGAGTTTCCGCCGGGCTACGCAGACGCCGTTCAACCTCATCCTGGAGGCACGCAAATAAACACCCCGCCCTTGTAGGAGTGTTGACCATGCTCGACAGCCTCATCCACGAACAGCTCGATCGCCTCCGGCAGTTAATGGCCGACGAGCCGTTCGCGGTCCTCACCGGCGCCGGTATCAGTACCCCGTCGGGCATTGCGGACTATCGCGACAATCAGGGCGTGCGCCGAGGCCGTCAGCCCATGATGTATCAGGAATTTCTCTCGGCGCCCGAATCCCGACGGCGCTATTGGGCGCGGGCGATGCTCGGCTGGCCGCGAGTGCGCCAGGCGCAACCGAACGTGGCCCACGACACCCTGGCCCGCTTGCAAAGCAATCGGCAAATCAGCGGACTGATCACCCAGAACGTCGATACCTTGCACGACCAGGCCGGCAGCCATGACGTGATCGAACTGCATGGCAGCCTGCACCAGGTGTTGTGCCTGGACTGCGGAAAACGCAGTTTGCGCGATTCGATCCAGCATCTGATGGAAGCACAAAACCCGTATCTGGCCGGCGTCGACGCTGTACAGGCGCCGGATGGCGATACCCTGCTGGACCCCGCCTTCGAAGGACGCTTCCAGGTCCCGCATTGCCCCCACTGCTCTGGCGCGCGGATGAAGCCGGACGTGGTGTTTTTTGGCGAGAACGTCGCCCAGGAGACGGCCGCCAAAGCGATGGCTGCGGTGGAAAAGGCAGCAGGGTTACTGGTCGTCGGCTCGTCGCTGATGGCCTACTCGGCGTTTCGTCTGTGCCGCGCGGTGGTGGATCAGGGCAAACCGTTGCTGGCGATCAACCTGGGCAAGACCCGGGCGGATGACATGCTAAATTTGAAGATCGAGGGGTCGTGCGAGCAGTTGCTGCCGTTGCTGGCACAGCGCCTGGCAGGCTGAAGATCGTTCCCACGCTCTGCGTGGGAACGATCAGACTCTACACGGCAAAATCCTGCGCCTTGAGCACATCAAACAACGCCTGCGCCGCCGCCGACAGTTCCCCTCCCGGCAAGGTCAGCACACCGATGGCCCGCTCCACCACTGGGTCGCGCAAGGTAATACAATGCGCCCCTAGTTCACGCATCTGCCCCGCGCACAGGGCCGGCACCGCGCTCACGCCCAACCCGCTGGCGACCATCCGACCGACCGTCGCCAATTGATGGCTTTCAAACTCCACCGGCAACTTCATGCCCCGGGCCTGCAAATGCTCTTCCAGCATCACCCGCACTGTCGACGGACGCTGCAAGGTAATGAACGGTTCCTTGAGCAACGTCCGCCAGTCGATTTCATCGAGTTCGACCAGCGGTGAATCCTGGGGCACCACCGCCACGAAGCGATCCATGTACAACGGCGTGAATTGCAGCGATGAACTCATGGTCGGCTCGAAGGCCACACCCAGTTCCACCTGGCGATCACGGACCATTTCCAGCACCTGCTCGTTGATCACGTCGTTGACCGTGACGTTGACTTTCGGATAGCGCACGCGGAATGTCTTGAGGATTGGCGGCAGCAGGTTGCCGGCGAACGACGGCATGGCCGCCAGGGTCACGCGACCGCGCTGCAGGGTGAAGCGCTGACGCATCTCGTCCTCGGCGTTATCCCAGTCGGCGATCAGGCGGCGCGCCAGCGGGACCAGCGATTCACCCTCGGCAGTCAGCGCGACGTTGCGTGTGTTGCGGGTGAACAGACGCCCACCCAGGCCTTCTTCCAGCGCCTTGATGGTCAGGCTCAAGGCCGATTGCGACAGGTGCAGGCGCTCGCAGGCCACGGCAAAACTCAGGCTTTGGGCCACAGCCAGGAAGGCGCGGATCTGCTTGACTGTCATGGTCGTTGTCTCCAAATCATTAGATTGTTGAGTTTTATCAATTAATCAACATTAAAAATCAACTTAACAAATTAATCCTGTAGCGCGACACTCAATCCCATTCGGCTAGCCAGCCGCCCACAAAGAATAAAAGAGGTGCATATGGCAGGTTTCGACAAGCGCGTGAGTTCCTACGAGGAAGCCCTGGCAGGTCTTGAAGACGGCATGACCGTGATCGCAGGCGGCTTCGGCCTGTGCGGGATCCCGGAGAACCTGATCAACGAGATCAAGCGCAAAGGCACACGCGACCTCACCGTCGTTTCCAACAACTGCGGCGTCGACGGTTTCGGCCTCGGCGTGCTGCTGACCGACCGCCAGATCAGTAAAGTGGTGGCTTCCTACGTCGGCGAAAACAAGCTGTTCGAAGAGCAACTGCTCAAAGGCGAAATCGAAGTCATCCTGACCCCGCAAGGCACCCTCGCTGAAAAAATGCGCGCAGGCGGCGCCGGCATCCCGGCCTTCTTCACCGCCACCGGCGTGGGCACTCCGGTTGCCGACGGCAAGGAAGTGCGCGAATTCCATGGTCGCAAGTACCTGATGGAAGAATCCATCACCGGTGACTTCGCCATCGTCAAAGGCTGGAAAGCCGACCATTTCGGTAACGTGATCTATCGCCACACCGCCCAGAACTTCAACCCGCTGGCCGCCACCGCCGGCAAGATCACCGTGGTCGAAGTCGAAGAAATCGTCGAACCCGGCGAGCTGGACCCGGCGCAGATCCACACCCCTGGCATCTATGTCGACCGGATCATCTGCGGCACGTTCGAGAAGCGCATCGAACAGCGCACCGTACGTAAGTGATCCCCTGCCCCCGGACCGAATGAAGGAATAACAACAATGGCACTTTCCCGCGAACAAATGGCTCAACGCGTCGCCCGCGAAATGCAGGACGGCTTCTACGTAAACCTGGGCATCGGCATTCCGACCCTGGTCGCCAACTATATCCCTGAAGGCATGGAAGTCATGCTGCAGTCGGAAAACGGCCTGCTTGGCATGGGTCCTTTTCCTACGGAAGACACCATCGATGCCGACATGATCAACGCCGGCAAACAGACCGTGACCGCCCGTATCGGCGCATCGATCTTTTCCTCGGCCGAATCCTTCGCGATGATCCGTGGTGGCCACGTCGACCTGACCGTGCTGGGCGCCTTTGAAGTGGACGTGCAAGGCAACATCGCCTCGTGGATGATTCCCGGCAAACTGGTAAAGGGTATGGGCGGCGCCATGGACCTGGTGGCCGGTGCCGACAACATCATCGTCATCATGACCCACGCGTCCAAGGACGGTGAGTCCAAGCTGCTGTCCCAATGCAGCCTGCCGCTGACCGGCGCCGGGTGCATCAAGCGCGTGCTGACTGACCTGGCTTACCTGGAAATCGAAAACGGCGCGTTCATTCTCAAAGAACGTGCACCGGGTGTCAGCGTCGAAGAGATCGTTGCCAAGACTGCCGGTAAACTGATCGTGCCGGACCACGTGCCGGAAATGCAGTTCGGTGACCTGTGAGGAATCATTCCATGCAAGAAGTCGTCATTGTTGCCGCCACGCGCACCGCGATCGGCAGTTTCCAGGGTTCCCTGGCCAGCGTATCCGCCGTTGACCTGGGCGCTGCAGTGATCCGTCAGCTGCTGGCGCAAACCGGCCTGGACCCTGCGCAAGTCGATGAAGTGATCATGGGCCAGGTCCTGACCGCCGGCGCCGGGCAGAATCCTGCGCGCCAGGCAGCCATCAAGGCCGGCCTGCCCTTCGCCGTGCCGGCCATGACCCTGAACAAAGTCTGTGGTTCGGGCCTCAAGGCTCTGCACCTGGGCGCCCAGGCGATCCGTTGCGGCGACGCCGAGGTGATCATCGCCGGTGGCCAGGAAAACATGAGCCTGGCCAACTACGTCATGCCAGGTGCCCGCACCGGCCTGCGCATGGGCAACGCGCCAATCGTCGACACCATGATCAGCGATGGCCTGTGGGATGCGTTCAACGATTACCACATGGGCATCACCGCCGAGAACCTGGCCGAGAAATACAGCCTGAGCCGCGAGCAGCAGGACGCATTCGCCGCCGCCTCGCAGCAAAAAGCCGTGGCTGCCATCGAAGCCGGGCGCTTCGTTGACGAAATCACACCGATCCTGATCCCCCAGCGCAAGGGCGATCCGCTGTCCTTCGCCACCGATGAGCAACCACGGGCCGGCACCACCACCGAATCCCTGGGCAAGCTCAAGCCGGCCTTCAAGAAGGACGGTTCGGTGACCGCCGGCAACGCTTCGTCGCTCAACGACGGCGCCGCCGCAGTGATCCTGATGAGCGCCGAAAAAGCCAAGGCCCTGGGCCTGCCGGTACTGGCGAAAATCGCCGCTTACGCCAACGCGGGTGTCGATCCGGCAATCATGGGCATCGGCCCGGTGTCGGCCACTCGCCGCTGCCTGGACAAGGCCGGCTGGTCTATCGACCAGCTTGAGCTGATTGAAGCCAACGAAGCCTTCGCCGCACAATCGCTGGCCGTGGCCAAGGACCTGGAATGGGACTTGAACAAGGTCAACGTCAACGGCGGCGCCATCGCCCTCGGCCACCCGATCGGGGCCTCGGGGTGCCGCGTACTGGTGACCCTGCTGCATGAAATGATCAAGCGTGACGCCAAGAAAGGCCTCGCCACCCTGTGCATCGGTGGGGGTCAGGGTGTGGCACTGGCGCTCGAACGGGCATAAGCCGACAGCGTTTAACAGTCGGTGCGGGGACCCACGAAGATCCGCCACCGCCTGGCAAAACACCCGGTGCGATTCACGTCGCACCGGGTTTCCACATTTGCAGAACTGCAAGCGCGCTTTGCTTTCAAGGAGCAGTGGGGTCAGGCAAACTTCACCAGATTCAACGCCGGCAGCGGCCCGCCGGGAAACTGCACCAGTCGCGCACCGACGCTTAACACCCCAAGATCAATCCCGAAGAATCCCAGGCGCTCGATCAGCGTCGCCACCTGACTCTTCGCCTGCGCGTCGTCGCCCGAGAAAAACAGCACCCTTCGCCCACCTTCCGCTGTCGGTTCGCTTTCCAGCAAATGCGCCTGAAGGTGATTGAACGCCTTGACCACCCGCGCACCCGGTACCCATTCGGCAAACACCTCACTGGACATGCGTCCGTGCAGGTCCAATGCCTTGAACGACGGCGCTTCGATCGAATTATTGGCATCGATCACGATCCGCCCGGCAAAATCCGGCAGGCCGGCCAGTGCCGTCGGCAACTTCGACCAGTTCACCGCCACCAGCACGACGGGCTGGGCAGCCGCTTCTTCACGGGTACCGGCGCGAGCGGTTGGCCCGAGTTCTGCCACCAGCGAGGCCAGGCTTTCGGGGCCGCGACTGTTGCTGATGACCACGTTAATGCCCTGACGTGTAAGGGCTTTGGCGAATGCAGCGCCGATTGCGCCGGCGCCGATAATTCCGATGGTGTTCATGGTTTGTCGCTCCGAGTGGGTTGTCGTCGGAGTGAATACTGCGCTTGCCATTAGGGTATGATTAGCCTGTAATTCCTTGAATGATTTTCAAGCGTTACTATCAGGTCCATACCGATGGAAACCCTCGCCAACCTCGAATCTTTTGTGCGCAGTGCCGAAACCGGAAGCTTTTCCGCCGCCGCCCGCTTGCTCGCGCTGACCCCGGCCGCCGTGAGCCGCAACGTGGCCATACTGGAGCGCAACATCGGCGTTCGCCTGTTCCAGCGCTCGACCCGCAAGCTGTCCCTGACTGAGGCCGGGGAACGGTTCCTGGCCAGCATCGGCGGCAACCTTGAGGCGCTGCAAGCGGCGATCAACGCGGTCACCACCGATCGGGGCGAGCCGGCAGGCGTGCTCAAGGTCAGCCTGGCGCCAACGTTCGGCATCGGCCATGTCCTGCCGCTGCTGCCGGCCTTTCTGGCGCGCTACCCGCTGATCCGCCCGGAATGGCATTTCGAAAACCGCGCCGTGGACTTGATCGCCGAAGGTTACGACGCCGCCATCGGCGGTGGTTTCGAATTGACCCCGGGTGTCGTCTCCCGAACGCTGGCACCGGCCCTCGTGGTGGCCGTCGCCTCACCGGCGTATCTGGCGCAACGCAGCCTGCCCGCTACCCCGGCGGACCTGGCCCGGCACACCGGGATCGTGATGCGCGGCAGCCGCACCGGGAAGATTCGACAATGGCTCATGCGCGATGGCGCCGGCCATGAAATGCCGGCCACCCTAAACGAAAGCATCGTGCTCAACGACCCCGCCGCCATGCGCGAGGCGGCCATGCTGGGATTGGGCGTGACGTTGCTGGTGCTGTCCGATGTGCAACCGAACATCCAGCGCGGCGAACTGGTGCACCTGTTGCCCGATTGGCAGGGAGATGCCGGGGCGATTTCGCTGTACTACCCGAGCCGCACGCTGATGCCGGCCAAGACGCGGGCGTTCATTGATTTTGTGGTGCAGGCGTTTACCCGCTGATGGAGGCTCAGCAATACCTGTCTCGCACTTTGTATACAAAACCAACTCACATTTAAAGCAAATAACTTCGCAAAATGCTACCGTGGCCAGCACACACCTGTCGGAGAAGTGCGCGTGTTGATGCTTAAACTGCTGGTCATCCCAGGCTTCCTGATGCTGATCTCCCTGGCTGGCAAACGCTGGGGACCAAGCGTGGCGGGTTGGTTGTCGGGGTTGCCGGTGGTGGTCGGGCCTATTTTGTTGTTCCTCGCCATCGAACAAGGCCAGGCGTTCGCCGCTCAGTCGGCCATGGCAGCGCTGTCGGCGATGTTCGCGATGATTGCCTTCTGCGTGACCTATGCACAGGTCGCGCAACGCGCACGATGGCCGCTGGCACTGACGATCTCGCTACTGGTATGGGCCCTGGTTGCCGTGGTCCTGTCGTTGCTCCCGCCATCGCTGCCGCTCTCGGTGATTGCCGCCGCCACGGCACTGCTGGCCGCGCCGCACTTGTTCCCGGCAGTGCAGCCGATCGTTTCAGGACCGGCGCCAAAGTCCGACAAACTGCTGCTGCGAATGGTCGCCGGCGCCTTGCTGACCCTGGCTGTCACCTTGCTCGCCAGCACCGTTGGCGATCGCTGGAGCGGCCTGCTCGCCGTGTTCCCGGTGCTTGGCAGTGTGATGGCGGTGTTCTCCCAACAAACCCGAGGCCCGGCGTTTACCGCCGCGTTATTGCGGGCAACGGCCACCGGGATGTATTCATTTTCCGCCTTCTGCCTGGTCGTGACGCTGACCTTGCCCAGCATGGGCATGATGGGTTTCGGTGTTGGCGTTGCAGTCTCGGTGGCCATGCTCGGCGTCACCAGACGATTGCTGGCAAAACCCGCTCCGCTGGCAACCCGTTCAACAATTTCGAACGAGTAGCCCAACATCCTTGTACGTCAATCGAACAGGTTTGCCCCACCATCAGCCTCAGTTCCAACCCACTCCCGACTGAGGCCTACACCATGAAATTCTTTTTCCATCCTTCGCCGAACCCGATGAAAGTCGCCCTGTTGCTCGAAGAATTGCAAACGCCTTATGAGTTGATCGGCGTCGACACTTTCAAGGGCGAGCAACACTTGCCAGCCTTCCTCGCGATCAATCCGAACGCCAAGGTTCCAGCCCTGGTCGATGGCGACGCGACGGTTTTCGACTCCCAGGCCATCCTGCTGCACCTGGCGCACAAGCATCAGCGTTTCCTGCCCAGCAGCGCTGCCGGCAACGCCGAACTGCTGTCATGGCTGATGTTCATCGCCACCGGCCTTTCACCGTTTTGCGGCCAAGCCGTGCATTTCCTGCATCACGCTCCAGAAGACCTGCCCTACGCGAAAAATCGCTACCTCAAGGAAGTCGAACGCCACTATCGTGTGCTCGACCAGCGTCTGGCCGACCATCAGTACCTGGCTGGCGACAGCTACAGCATCGCCGACATGGCACTCTGGGGCTGGGCCAACTACGCGCCCTACATCCTCGGCGAAAACGGCTTGGCGGCCTTCCCGAACGTCAAGCGCCTGTTCGATGAAATCAGCGCTCGCCCGGCCGCCCAGCGTGCTCTGGGTTTGAAAGAGAAGCTTGTGCTCAAGGCCGAATTCGACGAAGAAACCCGCCGTAACCTGTTCCCGCAGAATCAGGCCCAGTAAGCCGTTCCCGACATTCGAGGGTGATGAAATGAGTGATCAAGTCGCGTTTATCGTGTACCTGCCGGCCAAACCTGAACGCTTCGCCGAAACCAGGCAACGGCTGCTGGACGTCGTGCACCAGATGTCGGCCGAGCCGGACTTCATCAATACCTGGGTGCACCAGCTGCAGGACGAGCCGAACACCCTGGTGCTTTACGAAACCTGGAACTGCAGCAAGGAAGACTTCATCGCTCGTCACCTGAGCAAACCCTATCGCCAGGAGTACGAAAAACTGCTGCCGCAGCTGCTGGCCAGCGAACGGCGAATCGAGTTTCTGGATGTGATCGAGAGCTATCCGGTGCGTCGGGGGGTGTGACTGCGCTGGACTCCTTGGAGTGACCGTCCGTTAGCCCGCACTGGAATGCGTCACAGCCCCCATGGGATGATCGCCCCCCACCGCGCGACCATCCCTGGAGTTTTTCGAATGTCACTGTTGAGTAAAAAAGCCGTTGTCCTGCTGCTGGCAGCGGCCGCCAGCCTGGGGGCGTTGAATGTGCAGGCGGCCAAGGCTCCTGCCAAAGAGACGGTGCAGGGTCAGAAAGTCTCGATGCTCGATGGCAAGTTCACCTTCACCCTGGCCAAGGGTTTCATTGCCAACCCGTTGCCCGCCAGCCCCACGGGCGCAAGCGGCACCATGTACGCCAATGAAACCACCAAGACCGTGGTGATCGCCGCGCAGAACAGCCTGCCCGAAGGCGTCAAGGTCAAGGACAACGACGGTGAATTTCTCGACGGCACCGCCGCCGACTTCGACGCGGCGCAACACAAGGCCCTGGCGGACTACAACAAGCTCAGCGAAAAAAGCCTGACCCTGAAGGCGACAGGCCTGGGCGTGCGCCAGGTCGACAGCACCGCCACCCAGGGCGGCGGCATGACCCTCAACACCACGTTGATGGCGGCTTCGGGCAACCACATGACCGTGATCCAGGTCATTTCCCGCCCCGGCGACATGGCGGCCCACGAAACCCTGATCAAGCAGATCGTCAGCGGCAAGTAAGCCTCAGGGGTTGCGGCGCTGCAGCCAGGCGCTCAAGTCCTGCAGTTCTTCGGCACTGATGCTGTGACCAACACCCTGGTAGGCGTGGAACTCGGGTTCCAGTGACACGCTTTGCAGCAGGCTGTTGGCCTCGGTGCCATCGCTCAAGGGAAGGCGCTGGTCCGCCGTGCCATGACCGATGAAAATCGCCAGTGACTGGCGTTTTTCATCCGGTTTGAGCTCGGACCGGAGCACCGGCAGAATCCGCCCGCTCAACGCGGCAATCCCGCCCACCGCCTCGGGATGACGCAGGGCGACTTCATAGGACATGATCGCGCCCTGGCTGAAACCCACCAGGAACACCTTCTCCGGTTGTGTTTGATATTTCTTCGCCGCCTGTACGACGAAATCCAGCAACAACTGGCCGCTGGCCTTCAGATCATCGGTTTCGCCGTTATAGGCACCCTCGCCTTTCTTGCGAAACCACTGGTAACTCCCCTCTTGCATCACCATCGGCGCACGCACGGACAGGTAGTTGTACTCACGGGGCAACTCATCCTTGATGCCGAACAGGTCCTGCTCGTTACTGCCATAGCCGTGGAGAAAAATCACCAGTGGCTGCTCGCGGGAGTCGGGGTTGGCCTGCTCCAGGTACTTGAGTGGCAGATCGGTTTGCAGGGGGGATTGAGCGTGGACAGCGGCGGATGCCAGCAGCGTGAACAGAGCGAGAAACTTCAGCATAAACCTTCCTTCACCGTGCGCAGGGTTCGGGACAGAGCCTAGCACCTTCGTTCGAGCGATTGCGGAATCGGCCTACACCAGACAAGGAAACGTCTGATTTACCCCTGACAGCCTCGTATAGAACCCTGTGCACGGCACTTTGCCACTCCTGCGTACCAGTGGGAGCAGGAGCAATTTGATCGTCAACAGACAAGGAGTTCAAGCAATGGCAACGGGATATTTCATTCGCAAGGGTGACAAGACCACCTGTGGTGGCGAGGTGCTGGACGCCGATACCCGCGTCACGATGTTTGGCTTCGCCCATGCTCGCGCCGGGGATCCGGTTTCCTGCGGCAAGAACGACGAAACCTACAAGATCGTCGGTGGAATTTCGTCCTTTGACAGTCACGGCAGGCTGGCAGCTGGCTCGCTGGATAGCCGCAGCAGCTGTCCCTGCAAGGCCGGGCTCCTCCCGTCGTTTACCAACGTCAGCTATGAGTCCACCCAGGGTTCAGCGCCGCAAGCCGCGAGGAGTGCCCCTCAACAGGCGACCGCACCCGTTGCGCCCAGCAATCCGGTGACGCCGCGACAATCCACTTTCACTTCAGTGCGGGCCCCCTCACCGACGCTCAGCGAACGGCCAGGGACGGTCTGTGAAAACCTCTGGCGCGGCTACCAGCAGCGGGTCGAAAACGTCGTGGCACCCGGCGGCAAGCTGATTGCCGACCCGAAAGCGCGCAACAAGGCGATCAATGCCGCCTACGCGCAGCTGTGGCGCCACGATCCGCGGTTCCAGTGGGCCGGGCTGGCGGCGTTCGCCTCCAAGCAGGTGGGTTGTGGCTTGCTGCACGCTGCTGACACGATCGAGAAAATTCAGACTGAAGAAGAGACGATACAGCAACTGAGGGACAGTGCCAGACAAGGACTGAGGGGTTTGCTCAGCCCCAGCGAAAGGGAAAAACGAGCGACAATCCGCGAGTTTGAGCAGCGCCAACGCGAGTACGAAGAGGCCAACCGTGACAACCCGGTGTGGGGCTTCGCCCAATGGGGTGCCGACCTTCCCTTGTCGTCCTCGCAACGGATGTACCGGTTTGTGTACGAGATGCTGGCGATGGGCAATACCACGCTGTTCCTGGATGTGTATCCGCTGCATGTGTTCTACCAGGAGCGGGGGTTGGAGGCGCTCAAGGATTGCCTGGGCTCACGCAGCAACATTTACGGGCAGGACCAACATCCGGTGCTGTGGCCGGTCGGGCAGAAAACGCTAGAGTTCGGGATTGACCATGAGGAAATTCTCCTGGCCTTCGAGGCGATTGAGGCGGGTAACATCGCCGAAAGTGTTGAGTATCTGGCCAAACACGAACAGGTCAATATTCTGCAACCAGCGATGTACAGCGACTGGCGATTCAATTCATTGCTGTACAGTAATCATCTTTCCTACCTAGTCGGTATTCCGTCCGGTGCCGCCGAAGCCATCGAATTGACGTTGGCCAGTCAGTGCCGCCGCATCGATGATGGACGCACCATTGGTTTCAGCAACACCCCCTTTGCCAACCTGGCCGATATCAATCAGCGCATGGCCTTCGTACTGAGGGCCGCGAAGCAGTTTGATGATCTGCTGCTAAGTGACCAACGCGAGCAAATTGAGCGGTCGATTCGCAATATTGCCCTGGGCGGTGGCGTACGATGAGCCTGCTGCAGCGCGTGGGCTGGCGACGTGGTGCGTTGGCACTGGCGGTCGCCGCCCTCCTGACGATGGCGGCGATTCAAACACTTTCGGATGAAC
This sequence comes from Pseudomonas sp. NPDC087336, assembly GCF_044744285.1. NCBI lineage: Bacteria > Pseudomonadati > Pseudomonadota > Gammaproteobacteria > Pseudomonadales > Pseudomonadaceae > Pseudomonas > Pseudomonas sp. NPDC087336. The sequence goes on from NZ_JBIUYA010000007.1 coordinate 177,286, forward strand.
CGGAAATCGCGCTGGTGATTGGCGAGCCGTACGAGGCTATGCGCCAGCGCTCCAGCGCAAGAATCGATCCAGTCATACCAGGGCACTCCTGGTTCAATGTTCCCAAGTCTGATGCCCGTCTGCGCTTCGCAGATCCTGAGTTTGGCTTTGTGACCCCGCTGGCCCGTTTCTTCACGGTGGGTTTTGGACGCGATGAGCGGATCGACGGTGTCCGCATGTCTCCGCAAATCGAGCCGCTATTACTCGACGACACCCTCAAGGTCGTGCTGGATCTGCAGGAGCAATGGCGCAACGCTGGCTGGGTACCCATCCGGGTCAAGGACTTTCCCTCGTTCGCCGACACCCCGCAATGGCGTGCCCAATTGCAAGGTGTAAAGAACGTCGAAAAAGCCTACTGGCGAGCAGGTGACAAGTACCAACTGATGCTGGTGGTTAGCCGTTTCGAGGACTACAAACACCCCACAGAAGAGCGCTACCTCATTACCTTGGGCATCCACCGATCACGCGGCGTGCAGTGAGCCTCCCCCCCTCAATCGTTAATCAACTTCCCAACCCGAATCGGCTCGCGTCCGGCCACTTTCGCCTGCCAGGTGCCCGGTTGCGTATAACGACCACGATCAATCGCAAACAACACGCCACTGGTGCCCGCGCGCACGGTGGTGACCTTGTCGTTCAACGGGTCGACCACTTCAAACAGCGCATCGCCCTGCTCCACCCATTCACCCGCATCGCGCAGGAAGCTGACCACGCCGTGATGCGGTGCGAACAGGTACTGGGTGCCTTCGAACGGCATGCCCTCGCAGCACTCGCCCGGTGCCGCCGGCCAGGTACCCTTGATGAAACCCTGTTCGGCGAGAAAGCCCAGGATCGCCTCGCAATTGGCCTGGGCCTGATCGACCCGGGTGTCGCCCATGCTGCCAAGCTCCAGCGTGGTTGCCAGGTTGGCCGGTGGGATGGCCGCTTCGGGGAAAGCCCTGGCCAGGCGTAACCAGGGCGAAGAACAGGACTCGTCGAAGGAACTGCCGCCGGAATCTTCGCACAGCAGAGCCACCCCGGCTTTCAGGCGCGCCGCCAGCGATTGCCACTGCGGCCAGTGTTGCGGCAACGCATAGAGGTGAATCGCCGCGTCGAAGTCGCAATGCAGATCGAGGGTGATGTCGGCGTCGCAGGCGTGGCGCAGCAACAGGCGGTGCATCGCTTCCAGTTGCGACGCCGGGGCCGGCAGGTCGTCGAGCACCTCGCCCATGGCCTGGCGAATCAAGGCGATGTTGGCCACGGCATCGCTGCCCAGACGATCACCCACCCGCTGCGCCACCGGTGCGCTCAGTTCGACGAACGAGCGGTTGAAGTTCTTGCCGCTGCCCAGTTCGAAGCGCCCCATGTGGCTGCCTTGCAGGTGTTGGTCGAGACCGATGGGGTTGGCCACCGGCACCAGTTCGATCAGGCCTTGCAGTTGGCCCTGGATTTCCAGTTCGGCCAGGCGCTGCTTGAGCTCCCAGGCCGTGCGCATGCCTGGCAGTTCATCGGCATGCAGGCTGGCCTGGATGTAGACCTTGCGAGTGCCTGCGCCATAACGAAACACGCTGAGGGTGCGCTCGGTACCCAGGTGGCTCCAGGGCAGTGGATGGTCGATGCGTTGCATGGCAGAACTCCGATGCTCCCACGGTTGGGAAATGTGTTGGGCAGGATAAATCATGAGCATAAAAAAATGGCAGCCGCGTCAACGGCTGCCATTTTTTGAACGGCTCGATTACTCGCCGTAAACGTCAAACTTGAAGTACTTGTCCTGCACTTGCTTGTACTTGCCGTTGGCGCGGATCTCGGTGATGGCTTTGTTGAACTGCTCGGCCAGGGCGGTATCGCCCTTGCGCACGGCAATCCCGGCGCCACCGCCGAAGTATTTCGGATCGTTGTACTCAGGCCCCACGAAAGCGAAACCCTTACCGGCGTCGGTCTTCAGGAAACCGTCGTCCAGGTTGACCGAGTCGGCCAGCAGCGCGTCAACGCGACCAGACACCATGTCCAGGTTGGCTTCCTGCTGGGAGCCATAACGCACCAGGATAATCCCTGCCGGTTGCAGCACTTCGGTGGCAAAACGGTCGTGGGTACTGGCGCGCAGTACGCCGACTTTCTTGCCCTTGAGTTCGGTCAACGGGTCTTTGACGGCGGAGCCTTCCTTCATCACGAAACGTGCCGGGGTGTGGTAGTACTTGATGGTGAAATCGACGTTTTTCTTGCGATCGTCGGTGATGGTCATGGACGACAGGATGGCGTCGATTTTCTTGACCTTCAGTGCCGGAATCAGGCCGTCGAACTCTTGCTCGACCCAGGTGCACTTGACGTTCATCTGCTCGCACAGTGCGTCGCCGATGTCCACGTCGAAGCCGGTAAGTTTGCCGTCAGGGGTCTTCATCGAGAACGGCGGGTAACCGGCTTCGATTCCGATGCGGATGGGCTTGGTATCCGCGGCCACGACGGTCAGGGACAACATCGACAGTGCCAGGGCACCGAACATCACTAGCTTGTTCATTTATAACTCCTGTGTGCGGAGACTTTTATTGGCAGCTTTCGGTCAATAGCTTGTGGCTGGGGACCGAAGTGGCCGGCAGTCTAGAGCGGCTTTCACAGGGCAAATTATTTCAAGGCGACAAATATTTATAGAAGGTGGTCAGCAAAGCGCAAACCGATGAGGTGTGCGCCAGGGCGATGCAAGGGTCTGTCAGACAATGACCTCAGCGCCGACCCCCTGTAGGAGCGAGCATGCTCGCTCCTACAGGGGGGGCATCAGCACGCGCAGCCGACAGCGGCACCCGCTGCACTTAACTCAAACCCTTCGTCCAGCCATCCGGTCACCCCGCCGATCATTTCCTTGACCGGGTAACCCAGCGCCGCCAGCTTCACCGCTGCCTTGTTCGCGCCATTGCAGTGGGGGCCGGCGCAATAGACCACGAACAGGCTGGTTTTCGGGTAGGCGCGCAAGCCATCGGCGGTGAGCAATCGCCCGGGGATGTTGATCGCGCCGGGTACATGCCCCCGGTCGAACGCCAACGGCCCCCGCACATCCACCAGGATGAAATCGACTTCACCGGCCTGTTGGCTGGCGTAGACGTCGGAACAGTCGGTTTCGAATGTCAGGCGGTTGCTGAAATGCATCAAGGCGATGGCTGAAGGGGCGGCGGGAATGTCGCGAACGAGGCTGGTCATGGGCAGGGCTCCTGGATGTGATGGGGTGTGAACAGACTTTATCTGCCCGCCAACAGCAGCTACAGTGGCGCACAAGACACTCACCGGGAATTTTCCGCCAAATGCATTCCTCTCCAGGACTGGTCGCAATCCTGGCCTACGACGGCCTGTGTACCTTCGAATTCGGCATCGCCGTGGAGATCTTTGGCCTGGCGCGGCCAGAATTCGATTTCCCTTGGTACAGCCATCAGATTGCGGCCGTCGATCAAGGCCCGATGCGCGCCATGGGCGGCATCCGGGTACTGGTCGATGGCGGCCTGGAATTGCTGGAACAGGCCCGGACCGTGATCATTCCCGGCTGGCGCGATCGTCAGGCAGCCGTGCCCGAGGCATTGCTGACGGCCCTGCGCCAGGCCCATGCGCGGGGCGCGCGGTTGCTGTCGATCTGCTCGGGGGTGTTCGTGCTCGCCGCCACCGGTTTGCTCGACGGTCGCGGCGCCACCACTCACTGGCGCTACACCGCGGAACTGGCCGAACGCTTCCCGAACATCCTGGTGGACCCGGACGTGCTCTACGTCGATTCGGGTCAGTTGATCACCTCGGCCGGCAGCGCAGCCGGCATCGACGCCTGCCTGCATCTGGTGGCGCGGGACTTCGGTACCCAGGTCGCCAACTCGGTGGCGCGACGCCTGGTGATGTCACCGCAACGCACCGGGGGCCAGGTGCAGTTCATTCCGACGCCGGTCAGTCCTACGCCGCGCAGCGATCTTTCACGCGTGATGCAGTGGGCACGGGAGCGTTTGCACCAACCGCTGGAGGTGCGCGACCTGGCCAGCGAAGCCGCGATGAGCGAGCGCACCTTCCTGCGCCGTTTCACCGAAGCCAGCGGCCAGTCGCCCAAGACCTGGTTGCAACATGAACGGCTGGGCCGTGCCCGGGAATTGCTGGAAAGCACCGATCAGCACACCGAGCAGATCGCCCAGCACTGTGGTTATCGTTCGGTGGAAAGCTTCCGCGTGGCGTTTCGCAACGTGGTCGGCGTGCCGCCGTCGGTGTACCGGGAACGGTTTGGCCGAACGGACCAGCGCCTGTCCTGAGGTGTGCTTCAGGGCTTGCGCAATAGATAGGTGTCCATGATCCAGCCATTGGCCTGCCGGGCCGCCTTGCGCACCTGCTCGATCTGCTGCGCCACCTCCCCGAGCTTGCCGCTGATGAGGATTTCATCCGGCGTCCCGAGGTAAGCGCCCCAGTAAATCTCTGTCTGCTGATCCGCCACATGCTGGTAGGCATCCTGGGCGTCGAGCATCACCACCAGACTGTCGGCATCGCTCACCTGCCCCGCTGCCAGTCGCCGACCGGTGGTGATTTCAACCGGGCGGCCAATTTGATTGAGCGTCACCTTGTGCGCCGCGGCCAGCGCCTGGACGCTGGTAATGCCGGGAATCACCTCGAACTCGAAGGTACAGGTGCCTGAAACCAGGATCGCCTGGAGGATGCGAAGGGTGCTGTCGTACAACGCCGGGTCGCCCCACACCAGAAAACCGCCGCACTGGTCATCGGCCAGTTCCTCATTGATCAGCCGCTCGAAGGTTTGCTGCCTGGCCAGGTTCAACGCATCGACGCTGGTTTTGTAGTCGATGTCGCCACGTTCGCGCTCCGGGCTTGGAGCCTCGACAAAGCGGTAGTGCGGATCGGTGATATGGCGCTCGCAAAGCGAGCGACGCAGGTCGACCAGCGAGTCCTTGTCCCGGCCCTTGTCCATGATGAAAAAAACATCGACCCGGTTCAGCGCCTTCACGGCCTGCAGGGTTATGTAATCGGGGTTGCCGGCGCCGATGCCGATGACCAAGAGTTTTTTCATCTGGGCATTCCCTCGTTATCGCTGCACGACAGCCGCAGCCGCCAGCAACCATGGAACTGCAGGCCTATCGTTGACAGTGGCTCGACATCGATCAGGTTGAAGGCCGAACCCTGCAGCACGTGCATCAACGCGGCACGCATGACAAAGGGATGGGTCACGGCAAGCACATGGCCGGGCAGCGCTTCCAGGGTTTTCATCCAGGCCGCGACGCGTTCGCCGACTTGCGCCACCGACTCGCCGCCGTGGGGTGACGAGCGTGGGTCGGCAAGCCAGGCCTGAAGTGATTCGCCCTGATTTTTTTGCAGGTCGCTGATCCGCACACCGCACCAATTACCGAAGTCACAATCGCGCAGGTCCGCGACTATTTCCACGGGTTTGCCGAACAGTTCGGCGGTCTGTCGCGCGCGCAATTCAGGAGCGCACACCAGGCGCGATGCCTCCTTGAATCGAGCCCCCCGGGAACCCCGTGCCGATTGCCAATCCATCTCCAGGGGTTCGTCCTCGGGAAAGCGCGCCAGCTTCTGCGCAAGGGTTCGAGCGTGGCAGATCAAGGTCAAACGGGTCGCCTGCACGAAAAAAAATCACTCTGAGGGATTGAAAGGAATACCGGCGCCAGGCCGTCAGTCATTGCCTAATTGTGCCGTAAGAAAGTTCTTCAGGGGGCCACATTTCAACGATTCGGACGCTCTTTAATGGCGAAGCCCTACACAGCCCATCAACATCCCCTTCGCCAACTGCTGACAGTCATTTCCCGCCCGTTCAACCCAGAAAAAGCCCGGTGAAAATTAACTAGACATGTAGTGCGCCATCTATAAATACTGTTTTCAATGGATTAACGAACACCTCATCCAGCAGGAGCCGGGATGCCCTCATGCGAAGGCCGGTCACCGAGCCCTTTGATACAGGAGTGCACCCATGCTGGTCTTGCGCACCGTGCAACCAACCGACCTGCCCCAGCTGCAACGACTGGCCCGCGAAAGCCTGGTAGGCGTCACCTCCTTGCCCGATGATATTGCACGCTTGCACGACAGGATTCTCGACTCTTGTTCGTCACTGCAACAAAACATCGAGAGTCCCGGCCCGCAAAATTACCTTTTCGTCCTCGAAGACCAGACGAACCGGCGTCTGGCAGGTTGCTCGGAAATCGTCGCCACGACCGGTTCCAGCGAACCCTTCTACAGCCTGCGCAACCGCCCTTTCACCAGTGCCTCGCGCGAGCTGAACATCAAGCACGGCGTACCTGCCCTGTCGCTCTGCCAGGACCTCAACGGCCACACCTTGCTGCGCGGCTTCCATATCGATACGGCGTTGGTGTGTACGCCGCACTCCGAATTGTTGTCGCGGGCGCGCCTGCTGTTCATGGCCGCGCATGCACAACGCTTTGCCGATGCCGTGATCAGCGAAATCGTCGGCTACAGCAGCGATGACGGCCACTCCCCCTTCTGGGATGCCGTGGGCAAGCATTTTTTCGACCTGCCCTACGTCGAGGCCGAGCGTCTTTGCGGCCTGCAAAGCCGGACGTTTCTCGCCCACCTGATGCCGCAATACCCGATCTACGTGCCGATGCTGCCCCAGGCCGCGCAAGACTGCATCGGGCGCATCCACCCCGACGGCCAGGAAGCCTTCGATATCCTTGCCCGCGAAGGGTTCGAAACCAACAGCTATGTCGACCTGTTCGATGGTGGCCCGACGCTGTATGCACGCACGGTCGACATTCGCTCTTGCGCGCAAAGCCAGACCGCACGGGTCAAGACCGGTGGGAACATCGACGCCCGTGGCCGCTATCTGGTCAGCAACGATTCGCTCGAGGACTATCGCGCCATCGTCGCCGATCTCGACTACCGCACAGGGCAACCCGTGTCGCTGGACGCCGGGATGTGCCAAGCCCTGCAGGTGACTGAAGGCAGCACGATCCGGCTGGTCGCCCTGTGAGCATTAAACGCCACGAGCCCCATCGACAACGCCCGAACGGGCATGCAGAAGGCAGCGCAACATGATTGTCCGCCCGGTCCAGGTGACCGACCTGCCCGCCTTACTCGCGCTGGGCCGCCTGGCGGGCCGCGGCTTGACGACCCTGCCGGTCAACGAAGAGCGCCTGACCCATCGCTTGCGCTGGGCCCAAAGGACCTTCGCCGAACAGGTCGAACGCGCCGACGCCGACTACCTGTTTGTGCTCGAAGACGACGACCGGCAAGTGGTCGGCGTCAGCGCCATGACCGGGGCGGTTGGCCTGCGCGAGCCCTGGTACAACTATCGCGTCGGGCTGACTGTCAACTCTTCACCCGACCTGGGTATTTCGCGCCATATCCCGACCTTGTTCCTCAACAATGAGATGACCGGTCAATCGGAACTCTGCTCGTTGTTCCTGCGCCCCGATCAACGCTGGGGCAGTAATGGCCGTCTACTGTCGCTGGGACGCCTGTTGCTGGTGGCGGAGTTCCCGCACCTGTTCGGCGAGAAACTGATCGCCGAGCTGCGCGGCAGTGCCGACGAGAAAGGTTGCTCACCTTTCTGGGACAGTGTGGGCCGACACTTTTTCAAGATGGATTTCAGTCATGCCGATCATTTGTCGGGGCTGGGCAACAAATCGTTCATCGCCGAGCTGATGCCACGTCAACCGCTCTATACCTGCCTGCTCACCGAACGAGCCCGGGCGGTGATCGGCAAGCCGCATCCCAATTCGGAGCCGGCCTTGAAGATCCTCACTGCCGAGGGATTCTCCCACCAGGGCTACATCGACATTTTCGACGCGGGCCCGGTCATAGAGGCCCCGGTTTCGGGCATACGTACCGTGCGTGACAGTCAACACCTGCCATTGACTATCGGCACCCCGGACGACCAGGCACCGATCTGGCTGATCCATAATCGCCGCCTGGAAAACTGCCGCATCACCGCCGCCCCAGCGCGACTGACGGGGGGCAACAGCCTGCTGGTCGACCGCCTCACCGCCAAGCGCCTGCAGCTGCAACCCGGCGATTCGGTGCGCGCGGTACCGCTGCCCGGTCGACAGCAGCAGGGCGCGGGAGAGCCCTGGCTCGCCACAAAATTGATATCCCTGGCTGGAAAACCTGCAAATTCGTCATCATTTCAGACCTCCCCGCATGATAGCCTTCCCCATCTTCGGCGTTGACACTTTTGCTCAAGCCTTTCCATTTCCATTGGTGGAACTCATATGTCCAGGCTTTCTCATCAAGATTTGCGCCGCAATTTTCGCCAACTGTTCGCCTCCAACACCTGCTATCACACGGCGTCGGTCTTCGACCCGATGTCGGCACGCATCGCTGCTGACCTGGGGTTCGAGGTGGGGATCCTCGGTGGATCGGTCGCGTCGTTGCAGGTATTGGGCGCCCCTGACTTTGCCTTGATCACCCTCAGCGAGTTCGCCGAACAGGCCACACGCATCGGCCGCGTCGCACAATTGCCGGTGATTGCCGACGCCGACCATGGCTACGGCAACGCGCTCAATGTCATGCGCACCATCGTCGAGCTGGAACGTGCCGGCGTGGCGGCCCTGACCATCGAAGACACCCTGCTGCCGGCGCAATTTGGCCGCAAATCCACTGACCTGATCACGGTGGCAGAAGGTGTCGGCAAGATTCGCGCGGCACTGGAAGCCCGGTGCGATTCGCAAATGGCAATCATCGCCCGTACCCATGCAGGCATCCTGCCGGTCCAGGAAATCATCAGCCGCACCAAGCAATACCAGGCCGCGGGCGCTGACGGAATTTGCATGGTGGGGGTAAAGGATTTCGACCACCTGGAGCAGATCGCCGAGCACCTGAGCGTGCCGCTGATGCTGGTGACCTACGGCAATCCACTGCTGCGTGACGACAAACGCCTTGCCGAGCTCGGCGTGCGCATCGTCATCGACGGCCACGGCGCCTACTTCGCCGCCATCAAGGCGACTTACGACAGCCTGCGCGAACAGCGCCAGATATTTACCCAGGCAGCGGACCTGAACGCTACCGAACTGACGCATACCTATACGCAGCCGGAGGAATATATCCGTTGGGCGGAAGAGTTCATGCACGTTAAAGAGTAAGGGCTGCGGTCTTTGAGTTTGATGGGGGGTTCCCGTCAGACCGAATATCAAGTGGTTTTGCTCTGGCTTCTTGCTCTGACTCTGGCTTTTGCTTTTGTTTTTGATCCACCCGCCCCTTAGCGAAGGAACGCCGAGCCTTAGCGAGGGGCCGGACGCTGGGGCAAGCCTCGCTCCTACAGTAGTTGATCGGGTACAACCGCGAGAGATTGGTCGGCTATAAGGCCGCCTTCGCTGGCAAGCCAGCTCCTACAAGGGGTCAGCGGTGAGGTTCAGACCGGGTCAAGCAGCTCGCAATGAGGCCGGTCATCACTGCAACAGATAACCCGATTACGCCCCATGGTCTTGGCCTCATACAACGCCTGGTCAGCATTACTGAGCCACAGCGTCGCATCGGCGTGGCGTGCGTTGAAGGCCGCAAGACCAATGCTCAAGCTGACTTTCAGGGCCGGAGTTTGCTCGTACCCCAGGGTCGCGAAACGGTCACGCAAGGCGTCCATGGCCACAGCCGCGCTGCTCAACGGCAGGTCGGGAAGGATCACGCAGAACTCGTCGCCGCCATAACGCCCCGCCACATCGGTGGCCCGCAGGTTCTGCTTGAGCATCTTGCTCAGTTGGCGCAGCACGATGTCACCGGCAACGTGGCCGTAGGTGTCATTGATGCTCTTGAAGTGGTCGATGTCGATCAGGGCGATGGCCCCGCCCTGATGCTGGCGTTGGCAGCGCTGGAACTCGATCTCCAGCTGATCCTTCCAGGCGCCGTGATTGAGCAGGCCGGTCAGGCTGTCGGTGCGGCTCAGGGCCAGCAGCTCACGCTTTTGCTGGCCGAGGGTATGCGCCTGGCGGAAGCAGATCAAGCCCAGCGCCAGCGGGTAAAAACACATCAGGGGCAAGCAGGCGTAGAGCTGCAACTGGGTTGTTTCAGGAATGAACAGCGGTGTAAAGATCAACCAGCCAACGCCGATCCCGAGCACCTGCGCGACCGTTCCCACCAGTAGAAAACGCAGACCGCCGATGGCTACGTTGTTCATCGCCATCATGGAAATAGTCGTTGCACTGGGCAGCGGATTGAACTGCATCGCAGCGACCCAGAAGCCGCCCATGAACGCGTCGACCAAGAGGTTGCGATGTTCGGCGTGATAGGGCGTCTTGCCCCGACGCGCCCATTGATAGGCCAGATGCGGCCAGAGCAAGCCGTTGAACAGCATCAGGCTCCAGACCCACGGCGCCGGGTCCAGCGGGTACATCGCCACACTCACGCAGATCAAACCCAACACCAGGCCGAGGATTCGCGACGTGTAGAGCCTCCTGGCCAGTGAAAGTCCTTTTCCTCCCATCTTTCCCATTGGGACCTCTGCACCACAGAACGAAATCTTTTCACACCGGGAATGCAGGTGTGCTCGAAGTCTATCAGGGCAACGGCAAATAGCCATCACCGGCCGGCGGGACGAGCTCCCGTCGCCGGCAAATCGATGTACCCGCAGAAACGGCTATACATGAAGGTAGGGATTGCTGCACAACGTTGTAAAGGAGGCCCATGCAGACCTTTCAAGTGCTGATCATCGGCAGCGGTTTTGGCGGCCAGTGCGCGGCGGTCAATTTGCTCAAGGCCGGCATCGACGATTTTCGCCTGCTGGAACGCCGGGATTTCTTCGGCGGCACCTGGTGCCAGAACACCTACCCGGGCGCCGCGGTCGACGTGCCCTCGCCGCTCTATTCGCTGTCGTTCGCCCCCTACCGCTGGACGCAGATGTTCGCCGAACAGGCTGAATTGCACCGCTACACCCGTTACGTGGTGGAGCATTTCGGCTTGCGAGACAAGGTGGAACTGCAGGCCAATGTCGAGCGTGTCGAATGGGACGAAGCACATACACGCTGGGCGGTACACACCGTCAAGGGCGTGTTTCATACCCAGTTCCTGATCAATGCCACCGGCCCCCTGAGCCAACCGGTGGTCCCGCACTTCGAAGGTCAGGAACGCTTTCGGGGCAAAGCCTTTCATACCAACAATTGGGATCATGCCTACGATTACCGGCAAAAACGTGTGGCCATCATCGGCAGTGGCGCCAGTGCGGCCCAGGTGATTCCGGCGATCGCCCCGCACGTCGAGCACCTGCATGTATTCCAGCGCACGCCGCATTGGGTGCTGCCACGGGCTGACCGCACCTTCGGCCGTTTCCAGCGCTGGTTGCTCGGGCTCAAACCCGCCTACAAGCTGCTGCGCTGGATGATCTACTGGCAGTTTGAAACCCGGGTGATTGCCTTCAAATACTCAAGGCCGGCAGTGCGCATGGTTCAGCAGCAAGCCCTGCGTTTGCTCAAGCGCCAGGTGCCGGATGCCGAACTGCGGCGAAAATTGACCCCCGACTACACACTCGGCTGCAAGCGGGTGATTCTGTCGAGCACCCTTTACCCCGCGCTGGGCCGCGCCAACGTGACATTGCACAGCCGAGAACAGGGCATCAAAGCCATCGATGAAACCGGCATCCTCATGCAGGACGGCCAACACATCGACCTGGACCTGATCGTCTGGTCCACCGGTTACGACGCCACCGATGGGGTGATTTCCTACCCCGTAACGGGAAAAAACGGCACCCGCCTCAAGGACGTCTGGGCGCAATACCCGCGCGCCTACCTCGGCACCAGCCTGCCGGCCTTCCCTAACCTGTTTATCGTCACCGGGCCGAACACCGGGATCGGCCACACATCGGCACTGTTCATCATCGAATCGCAGATGAACTACATCCTCGATTGCATTCGCACGATAAAAGCACGCGGTTTGCGCAGCATCGAAGTACGCCCCGAGGCAGAACGTACCTACACTGAAATGATCCATAGAGAAATGGAACGCACAGTGTGGAAGTCAGGAGGCTGCCACAGTTGGTATCAAAGCAAGAGCGGTCATGTGATTGCCATGTTTCCCGGGTTCAGTTTCAGCTTTCACCGCTTGACCCGAACCCTGAAACCGGCGGATCACATCGTGTCCTGATCCGATAGAAGGAAGACGCTGATGCTTTTACTGGTTGTCACTATCGCGGTGTTCGCCGCCTGGAGCTGGTTGAGCTACCCGGCCATCGGGTACTGGCTGTACGACTTGAGCGTGGCTGTCGAGGCCAAGTTGTACAAACTGCACAAGATTGTCGTGCCCATCGCCGAAATGACCGTCTCGACCTGGCAAGGCGGGCCGTATGAGGCGTCCAGCAATGTGTTGATGCTGCACGGCTTCAGTGCCGACAAGAACCTGTGGCTGCGTTTTGCCCGGCATTTTGTCGGCAACTACCGGGTGATCATTCCCGACATCGCCGGGCATGGTGAAACCGGCTTCAAGGCGGGTGGCGGCTATGACATTCCCTTGCAAGCCAAGCGGATGATCCAGTTGCTCGATGTCTGCGGGGTCGACAAGGTGCATGTCATCGGCAACTCGATGGGCGGCTACATCGCCGCCTGGCTGGCGGCCAATTATCCGGAACGCATTGCCTCGCTCGCCCTGTTCGACCCTGCCGGGGTGACCGCGCCGGAACCCAGTGACCTGGAACGGCATCTGGCCAAGGGCCACAACCCGTTCCTGATCCACTCACGGGAAGAATTCAAGTATTTCTATGGCATGACCATGGCCGAACCACCGTGGGTGCCGCGGGTGGTGCTGGACGCCATCGCCCATCGCTATCAACAGTCGCGCGACGAACTGGAGGAAATCTTCCGCGATTTTCGCGCTAGCCCGCCCATGGAACCGAAATTGCCGGCGGTCAAGGCGCCGGCGCTGTTGCTGTGGGGGCGCAAGGATCGCTTGATCGATGTCAGCAGCGTGGCCATCTGGAGCAAAGGCCTGGCGGATCTGCGGGTGGAAATATGGGAGGGCATCGGGCACATGCCGATGGTCGAAGCGCCAGCCGGTTCGGCGCACCTGTATCGGGAGTTTTTGGCATCGCTGCGCTCGGAAAGCCCGCAGGATCAACGACTGCACTGAACTGGCAGTCGTTTGCAGAATGAAGTTCGTCAGAAACTTCGTTTGCCGGCGTCGCTGAAGGCTGCGATCTTTTCTCCCATCCTTCACGTCCACGCGCCAGGAATTTTGTTCATGAGCCATCCGAGCTTCGTCAGCCCCGACCTGATCCGCCAACGCTTCTCCAAGGCGATGTCCGACATGTACCGCGAAGAAGTGCCGCTGTACGGCGCGCTGATGGAACTGGTGGAACAGACCAACCGCCACGTGCTGGACACCGACCCGCAAGTGGCCCAACGCTTGAACAGCACCGGTGAAATCGAGCGCCTTGACCTTGAGCGCCACGGGGCCATCCGGGTCGGCACCGCCGCTGAACTGGCCACCCTCGCCCGCCTGTTCGCCGTCATGGGCATGCAGCCGGTGGGTTACTACGACCTGACCCCGGCCGGGGTACCGGTGCATTCCACCGCGTTCCGTGCGGTGCATGAGGCATCGTTGCAGGTCAGCCCGTTCCGGGTGTTCACCTCGCTGTTGCGCCTGGAGCTGATCGAAGACCTCGAGCTGCGGGCGTTTGCCCAGTCGGTGCTGGACAAGCGTTCGATCTTCACCCCGGCTGCCCTCACCCTCATCGACCGCGCCGAAAGCCAGGGCGGCCTCAGCGAAAAAGACGCCGAGGCGTTCGTCGAACAGGCCCTGGAAACCTTCCGCTGGCACCACAGCGCCACGGTCAGCGCCGGGCAATATCAGCAACTCAGCGCCCAGCATCGCCTGATTGCCGATGTGGTGGCGTTCAAGGGACCGCACATCAATCACCTGACGCCGCGCACCCTGGACATCGACATCGTGCAGGCGCAAATGCCCGCGCACGGCATCACCCCCAAAGCGGTGATCGAAGGGCCACCCCGCCGGCAGTGTCCTATCCTGCTGCGCCAGACCAGTTTCAAGGCGCTCGACGAACCGGTCGCGTTCACCGATCAATCCGACACCCGCGGCAGCCACAGCGCCCGCTTCGGTGAAATCGAACAACGCGGCGCCGCACTGACGCCCAAAGGCCGGGCGCTGTACGACCGCTTGCTCAATGCCGCGCGGGACGAACTCAAGGATTTCCCCAACGAAGCCAACGCCGACCGCTATAACGAATTGATGGTGCAACACTTCAGCGAATTTCCTGACACCCATGAGGGCATGCGCCAACAGGGACTGGCGTTCTTTCGCTACTTTGTGACGGAAAAAGGCCTGGCGGCGGCCGAACTGAAAACCTTGGCGCTCGAAGACCTGGTCCGCGACGGCTATCTGCGCGTTGAACCGCTGGTCTACGAGGATTTCCTGCCGGTGAGCGCCGCGGGGATTTTCCAGTCAAACCTGGGCGATGCCGCACAAACCAACTACGGCGAGCACTCCAACCAGCAGGCGTTCGAAAAAGCCCTGGGGCGTCCGACCATTGATGAACTGCAGTTGTACGCCGAAACGCAACAGCGCTCGATCGAGCAGTGTCTCGCCGCCTTGGGCAATTGAACAACACCTCCCCTGTAGGAGCCGGCTTGCCGGCGAAGGCGTCCGCAAGACTTACGCAATGCTCGAAGACGCCTTCGCCGGCAAGCCGGCTCCTACACAGTGTTCATTTCAATTTAGCCAGCAAAGCCTCGGCCGTGGACTGAGAAGACGCCGGATTCTGCCCCGTCAGCAGTAGGCCGTCGGTACACACGTAGCTCGCCCAATCAGGCCCCTTGGAAAAAATCCCGCCCTTGGCCTTGAGCTCGTCCTCCACCAGGAAAGGCACGACCTTGGTCAGCTGCACCGCTTCTTCTTCGCTGTTGGTAAACCCCGTCACCTGCTTGCCCTTGACCAGTGGCTGGCCGTCGGCGCCTTTGGCATGGCGCAATACGCCCGGCGCATGGCAGACAGCCGCGACCGGCTTACCGGCGTCGTAGAACGCTTCGATGAGCGCGATCGAATCCCGGTCTTCGGCCAGGTCCCAGAGCGGTCCATGGCCGCCTGGATAGAAAATTGCGTCGTAGTCCCCGGCCTTCACCGTGCCCAGCACGACGGTCGCGGCCAACGCGGATTGCGCCGCAGGGTCCTGGCGAAAGCGTTCGGTGGCCTCGGTTTGCGCATCCGGCTCGTCGCTCTTGGGGTCCAGCGGTGGCTGGCCGCCCTTGGGCGAGGCCAGGGTCAGTTGGGCGCCAGCGTCCTTGAAGGCGTAATAGGGTGCAGCGAATTCTTCCAGCCAGAAGCCGGTTTTCTTGCCGGTGTTACCCAATTGATCGTGGGACGTTAGAACCATCAGGATTTTCATGTCGTCGTCACTCCATCTCGGGGCTGCAGGCAAAACAGATAACAGTCAGTTAAAAGTTCAGCCCGGTGAATATTGCAGAGCACAACGACTGCGCCATTCATTCGCTTGAACATGCAGTCGTGTATCGAGAAAAAGTGTTCGCCCAGTGCTGTGGCCTCGGCAATCCATGCACTGGTAAAGAACCCTGACACTGGGCGAACGGGGTGTATTTTAATAGATGTTTATGGATATGTCCGCGCCTGCAACATGAAATTTGCTGATATGTATTTTATAAGATGTCAGCTTAAATATAATTCAAAACCAACAACTTAAACGCACTGACTAGACCAAAGTAGTTGATTGTTCCTATACGAAAGTTGCACAGGAACAATCAATGGATAGATCACTCAACTTCCGGCTTTGGTGGTCACTTGCAGAATGTCGGTGTATGTCACGTACACGCTTTGTCCGACTTTAAGGTCCTTGAGCTTGGCTTGAACTTTCGGATCTTCGACAGTGATGGTTTTGGTCTGCCCCTGCGGGTTTTTGAAGGACACCTGGTTTTTCTTCTGGTCGATGTCGGTGATTTGCAGCTGGACCTGTACCTGGCGATAAGCTTCGCCGCCAGGGACGTTCCCGGGTGCGTTGCGGGCTTCACCTGCACGCTCTGAGCTGCCCGGCAAGCCTTTGTCGACATCGGTGTCGAGGTAGGCCGCGACGGAACGGGTGACCTTGATGTCGACCTGGTCGCCGGCCTTGAGGTTGCCGAGGTTTTTCGCCTTGTCGGTCAGTTGCACATGCACCTGGCGACCTTCCGGCCCTTCAAGCACCACTTGATGTTTAGCGGCATCGACCGAGACGACTTTGGTGCTGATCTGATCAGCTTCCACGACGGCAGACAACGGGATGTCTTCTGCGACGGCACTAAAACTGGCGGCAGACAGCAAGGTAGCGAGGGTGACGGCTTTGGTCAGTGCGTTGAGTTTCATAGGCAGAACATTCCCTGTGATGGAGGATGGAAAACGGCGCACCCGCGAAGTTTCAACGCCGTGTGATGGTTGAGCATAGACGCTGATCCGGGAGTGTTCGCAGTTTTTGCGCAGTTTGATTCGCCCCTGCCGATCATGCCTCGGGAGACGAAAATCAAGAGATCGCAGCCTGCGGCAGCTCCTACAGGGAAATGCTAATAGCCGGTCATTTCCAGGTAGCCCTGGCCGCCGTGGCTGCCGCTCAGGTGCACTGGCCCTTCCCAGTAGGGGATGCGCAGATTCATCCAGGCATTGGGGTTGAGGGCGCTGATGACGATATCGAGGTGTTTGCCGGGGATCTGGATCGACCAGCGCACGGGCATCGAGCGCCCGGCCACCTTGGCGGTGTCCTGCGGGGTGAGGCGGATGGCGTCGGCATCGAGCCGTTGCGGCTGGCCCTGGGCGTCGATCCAGGTGCCGGTCAGGTAGGGTTCGCCGTTTTTTTGCCGCATGCGATAGAGCATCACCTGCTCGCCGCCGTCCAGGTGCAGGGAAAACCAGTCCCAACCGCTCTGCTCGGCGGTCAGGGGCTGGCTGCTCCACTCCCGGTCGAGCCACGCGGGGCCGCTGACCTGAAAACGCTGGCCGTCGATCTCCAGGGTGCCGCTGGCCTGGAAAAACGGCTGGCTGTAGTAATAGGACGCCTGGCCCTGTTCGGACTTCTGACTGAACCCCTTGTCGCCCTGCAGCACCAGCGGTCGGTTCGCGGTCAGGCGCAGTTGATAGCTGAAGCCCTTGTCGCGGGCGCTGAGTTGCAGATCGGCCAAGGGATCGGCACCCGTTGCCTGGCTGCTGAAATGCCAGTCGTCGATCCACGCATTGAACGGCGTCAGGCTCACCCCGGCCTGCTCCACGCCGCCGCGGGCATAACGCTCGGCGGCGTGATGCACAGTGGCCGAGGTCACCGCCGCGTGGCCCAGCCATAACGTCTGGTTGCTCCAGCCGGCCACCTCGGGCGTGGCTTTCAAGGCACTGCGAAACAGCGTCCACTGCACACCGAACTCGCGGCCCTGCGCATCCTTGAGGTTGGCGGTGACGTACCACCATTCGATGCGAAAACCCTCGTGCGGGCCGTGATCCGCCGGGAAGCTGAACACCCGGCCGGGCACCACCTGGGTAAACGCGGCCGCTTGATTGCCAAGGCCGGCGAAACCTTTTTCCTCCGGTGCCGGCTGGTCGCAACCGGCGAGCAACGCTGCTACCAGGCACAGCCCGAGCTTAATCCTCATGGGCAAAGGTCCTCAGCAGGTCCGCCGGTTGCGTGCGATACAGCGAATACAGCGGCCACGCCGATGCCAGCAAAGTCGCCAACAATGCCAGCCCCATCAACTGCAGCAATTGCAGGGGAAACACCTGCAGCGGCAGGCGCCAGCCGAATGCCTGGACGTTGATCACCGCGTCCAGGCACCAGGCCAGCGCGATGCCCAAGGGCAACGCCAGCACCAGGGTCAGCAGCGCCAGCAGCCAGGTCTGCCCGAGGTTGAGCAGCATCAGTTGCCGGCGCGTCACGCCCAGCGCCCACAGCGGCGCCAGTTGCCCGAGACGGCTCTGGCTTTGCGTCAGCAGGCTGATGAACAGCGCCACGCCGGCCACGCAAAGGGTCAGGCTATTGAGCGCGGCGGTGGCGGCGAAGGTGCGCTCGAACACCTGCGTCGACCAGCCCTTGAGCCGGGCCTGATCGACGATGCGGCTGTCCTCCAGGGCGAAGCGCGCCTGCAGCGCGGTCACGAACGGCGTGATCAAGGCCGGCTCGATGCGCAGGTTGAAGCGGTTCGGCGTCAGTTGCGGCCAGCCGCGCAGCAAGTGCTCGACGTTGACCAGCAGGTGGCCCTTGGGATTGCCGTAGTCGGCGTAGATGCCGACGATACGCGGCGACCAGGGACCGTTGGGCGTGGCAATCGTCAGGTGATCGCCGAGCTTCACCTTCAGGCGCCGCGCCAGTTGCTCGCTGAGCATCAGCGCATCGTCCGCGGCCAGGCGATCCCATGGCTTGTCATCCAGGGCTTCCAGCAACGGCCAGTGCTGGCGATAGGTCGGGTGATCGATCACGCCAGACAAATCCGCGGGCCAGCCTTGCAGTTGAATCGAGACCTGCCAGTTGGGCAACACCGCCGTGGGCTGCGGCTGTTGCTTGAGCCAGTCATGCATCTCCCGAGCCTGGGCCGGGTTTTGTGGATTGAGGTAGAGCTCGGCGGTCAGCCGTTGTTCGAGCCAGTTGCTGAAGGTCTGGCGGAAACCGGCGGTCATGCTGCCGGCACCGATGTTGGCCGCCAGGGCCAGCAGCAGCGCCATCAACGCCAGGCTCAAGGCCGGCAGTTGCTGGCGGCAATCGGCGACGAACCACTGGCCGAGCACCGATGAAGTGCGGGTAGTCAGCCCATTGAGCACGGCATTGAGCACCACCGGCAACGCCAACGCGGCGCCCAGCAATAACGCGGCCATGAGCACAAAACCACTGGCCAGGCTGTCACCGCGCAGCAAGGCCAGCAACGCAATGGCCGAGGCCAGCGCCGCGATCCAACCCTGGCGGCGCAACCAGCGCCCATGGGCCTGATGCCAGGCCTGCGGATCGGCCAGGGCCAGCAATGGCAAGCGCGCCGCACGCCACAAGCTGTTGGCCCCGGCGAGCGCGGCGCCGAACAGGCTCAGACCGACGCCGCTGAACCACCACAGCGGGCTCAGGTTCAACTGCCCCGCCACTTCGGCCCCGTACAAGCCGCGCAGGCTGGCGGCGACATCCGGCAGCAGCACGCTGGCCAGCAGGTAACCGCTGACGACGCCGGCCACGCCGCCGATCAGCGCCAGGCCACCCAGCTCGACGGCCAGGCAAAAAATCAGCATCCGCGCGCTGACCCCGCAGGCGCGCAGGGTCCGCAGCAAACCGCGACGCTGTTCCAGCGCCAGTCCTATCGCGGCGTGCACGATGAACAGGCCGACCACGAACGAGAGAAACCCGAGGGCGTCCAGGTTCAGGTGAAAGCTCTCGGTCAGGCGCGCCAGATTGTTTTCTTCGCCGCTGCTCTTGAGCTGAAGTTGTCCCTTGAACGAATCGGGCAGCGTCGCGGTGAAATCCCTGGGCAGCAGCAGGCGTGATAACTGATCCGGCAAACCGAGGATCTGCTGGGCAAACCCGATGTCCACCAGCAACACGCCCGGCGCCATGTCCGCTTGAGCGTGCAGCGGCGGCAAGGCGTGGCCGTTCAAGGCCAATGGCCGCTCGCCCTCCTTCAGCCCCAGTCCCTGCAAGGTCTGCGGTGCAATCCAGGTGCTGCCCGGTGCGGTGAAAAATTCGACCACCTGCTCGATGGCCAATGCCTGCCCCGCCACCTCGGCCCCGGCCGGCAGCGACACGGGCTCGATGCCCATCAGTTGCAGGCGCTGATCTTCATGGCCCTTGAGCGTCAGCCGACCCTGCAGTACCGGCGACACCGGCCAACCGGCGCGGCGCAGGTCGACAAACAACTGCTGCGCAAAAGTCCCGCCAGCGGGCGCACTCAGGCTGGCCTGGGGTTCGCCGCCAATCAGCTGACTGGCCCTGGCATAGCTGTCCCGCGCCTGGCTGTTCAGCGCCTGCACCCCGGTCAGCAGGCTGGTGGCCAGCCACAGCCCGGTCAGCACGCTGAAAAACTGCACCGGGTGCTGTCGCCAATGACTGAGCAGCGCGTGCAGGGCCTGGCGAAAAATGCGCATCTCAGCGCTCGTCCACAGCCGCCAGCCGACCGCCGTGCAGCACCACCTTTTCAGCCATTCGCGCCGCCACGCCGGGACTGTGGGTGACCATCAGCAGGGTCGTCGGACTGTCGTCGAGCAACTCCAGCAGCAACTTCAGCACTTCGTCGCTGGTGCCTTCATCGAGGCTGCCGGTGGGCTCGTCGGCCAACAGCAACTTGGGTTGCGAGGCCAGGGCCCGGCCCAAGGCGACCCGTTGCTGCTGGCCGCCGGAGAGTTGTTCGGGATAACGCCGCAGCAAATCGCCCAAGCCCAGGCGCTGCACCAGATGCGCCTGCCAGCGCGGATCATGGCGGCCGGCAAGGCGCGCCTGAAACGCCAGGTTGTCCTCCACCCGCAAGCTGCCGATCAGGTTGAACTGCTGGAACACCAGGCCGATTTCGCTGCGGCGCCAGCTCGCCAGTTGCCCTTCGTTCATCTGCTCCAACCGGTGCTCACCGCTGCGAATGCTGCCGCGATCGACCTTGTCCAGCCCGGCGATCAGGTGCAGCAAGGTGCTCTTGCCACTGCCCGACTCGCCCATCAGCGCCAGGCTGCTGCCGGGTTTGAGGGTCAGGTCGACACCCTGCAACACCGGCAATGGCCCTTGCGGCGTGGCGTAGCTTTTGAAGACACCCTGGACTTCCAGCATGGGAGCACCCGTTCGATGAGCGTGGGCCAAGGATAGCGGTCCGCAGTGGTTTTTGTCCGTTGCCGATTGAGGCCCTGCGCGGCCCTTTCGAATGCGAAACCGCACGACGCTTCTCGTCGCAATTACTGAACACAGGTAGCAATAGATCAGAAATCCGCTATTACGTTAGTAGCCACTTCATTCATTGCAGATCGTCACAGGTACGCCCCCACGATGCTAAATCCACTGAAGCATTCAATCGTTCGTTATGGCTTCTTACTGGGTGTTATTACAGTGGGGCTGACCGCTTGCAGCAGCGACGTGAACTATAAGGCACCTAAAGAAATTACTCGCCCCCCTATCGATGACAGCGAGACTTCGTCGGTGCGAGTCACGACCAGTTGGCTGCAACACTCACTGAGCCAAAAGGGCTGTCTGGAGCACGCCAGGGCGGCTCTTGCAAAAGCGAGGTATTTTGTTGAAGCAGGAGATCGATCAGTCTATGGGCTGCGTGAAGGCATGACTTTTTCGATTCGCTGCGACTACGAAGGCGTCGCATTTTTTGCAGTGGCCTATCGCCAAAGGCCAAGTACTCAAACCCAGGATCGGATCTTGAATGAAATCACCCGGCTATTTTAAGGTGTAAAGCGCCGACGCGTGACAGGGCGGGTCAGCGCGCAGATGCCGCCAGATCCTCTTCGACAAAGCGCAGCATCGCCTCCGCCAGCGCCTCGCGCGGATAGGCATTCTGTGTCACCAAGAGTGAAGCGAGGGTCGAATGCGTTCGGGCGATCGGTACTGCCAGTGCCCAATGATCGGCGTTGATAAAGCCCATCAGGCTGCTGCCAGGCACAATCTGATCGTAGAAGATCACTTGGCTGTCGTTGCGGGCATCGATGCGCGCCAGCTTGTTGTAACTCGATGTCAGCACGGCCGAGATGTGGTCCGGTTGCGGGAAGGTAACGAGCGAATAGAAGTTCACATCGGACGGCAGCCGGTTCTGCGCCAGCCAGTTCTTGCGCGTTGCGGGTCGCAGGCTGTCGATCGCCCCACCGTCGCCCGAATCGCAGGTCGCACCGGGAAAGTGCCGCAACAGGTCCGCCTGGTACTGCTCGGCATCGTTGGCCAGCGCCGAGCCGCCGACCGAGCCGGCTGCGCTGATCACTGCCGCCACGCGGCCGCGGATTTCCGGGTAATTCACCATCGCTTCGAGAATGTCAGGCGCGCCCTTCGAATAGCCGATCAGGACGAGGCGCGGCGGTCCGGCTTCGGCTGGCATCGCCATGATCGCGTCGCGTATTTGCCGAGCGTTCTTTGCGGAACTCGATAAGGCGTCGACCTTCATCTGCACCAGGTCATATCCGAACTGACGCAGATGAATCGCTACGCTGCCGGGCGCTTGCAGCCATTGCTCGAAGCATTCGTAGCCGACGCCGGCCACCACAGCGCCGATCAGACGGCGTTTCGATTGACCGAGATCGACGGGTTTTCCAGTGCCAACAGGTTCGCTACCGACGCGTGTCAGTGCCTCCTCGCAAGGGCGGCTATCGGGCAGGACGCTTGCTCGCGTGTCGAGGATCGAGCAGAAAATCTCGCGAAAGCGCCCCCGCTGGTCCTTCACGCCGGCCTGCGACGCAGGGACCAGCACCAGCGGCGGTGTGTCCGGCGAGTAGGCAATCAGCGGCGCGGGTGTGCAGGCGGTGAGCGCATGGCAGCCAGCGATCACCAGCCATGCCATGCCCGCGCTGCGCAACAATGGGTAGGCACCGCACAAACGGCCAGCCGAGTCATCCGGCCTGCCGAACAGGTCACTTGCGGGCATCGTCGACCTCCTTGCGTGCAGGCGATTCGCGCCAGTCCAGATACGGTTCCCAATCGAGCATCTGCACCTGCGACAGGCTGAGCGGCCGCGTCGCAAAGAACATGACCGCACGCAGACCGTCGCTGAAGTAATGGGCGCCGCTGAACGTCGTTCGCGGTTGTGCCTGGGCCGCAGCACCGGCGCCGGTGACGAACCCGAGCTTGTCCAGACCGGCTGAATACATCATGTCCTGGATCAGCAAATTCCTCGCCTCATCGACGTCCTCATGCAAGACGAGGTCTTGCGCCTCGCGCGGTGCAAAGCGTCCGCCGGTCGGTCTTGCGACCTGCGCGAGATAAACGGAGTGACCGTCGAAGCGCAGAGGCGTGATCCACACACGCACCCAGGTCGCCGGCGCTCCGGCTTGCGATTGCTTGCGAACCACGGCATCGGGCATGCGGCCGAATGCACGTTCGGCCGCATCCGCGGGGTGCGTGGAACGTCGGTAGCCACGACGCACAAATGCGGTGGCGATATCGGCGAACTCGCCGACGAGAATCGCATTGAACGGATCACCGTTCGCCCTGCCGTTCGCGTCAGCGGCGCAGCAGGGAAGGCGCTCCAAAGCGGAACGCAACGCGGCCAGATCGTCATAGTCCTTGATCTCGGAACCGTGATGCTGGAACAAGCCTTCGGCAAACCATTTTTCCCCGGCATCGTCCGGCACCCGCAAGAAGAGGGAGAACGGGACCAGCGTCTTTCTCTGCAGCAGATCGATATTGAGCAACCGCGTAGCGCGCTCCGGGTTGATGAACAGCAAGCCCGCTTTCGTTTCGCCTGGCAGGACGGGATTCTTGAAGCCCAGCTGGTCCAGGTGGTCGTTGATGCGCGCGTTCGCTGCCGGGGCGAATATCCCGTGCATGGACCAGGCGACTTCGAGTGGCGAGAAGTAATCGGGATCGGTTCCCGGCCGCAGCAACAAGAGCGGTTCGGCCGTCTGGTTCTGGACTTCGACCCACACCGGCTGCACACGCGTCTTGTCCAGCTCTACCCCCAGCATGCGCCGCCTGTCTTCGGCACTGAGCACGGCGGCGCTGACGCGTATCTCGTGGCTGGTGGCCGTCTGCGCACGTTCACGCAATCCGGCGGTACTGAAGTCGGCAGGCGCCTGCCAGGTCGAACAGGCAACGGCGAGCGCAAGAGTCGCTGCACAACCCAGGATGTGCAAGCAGCGCATTGCCCATCGGCTCATGGCTTGACCCGCCTCGGTAATTGCCCGCCATTCTCGTAGATGCCCTGTGATAGAAAGAATTCGATTTGCGCCAGGGAGGTGTGCGTAGGATCGAATACCAGGACACAGCGCAGGCCATCCGTATAGTAAGGATCGGTCGTCAGGTTCTCCCGCGGCGCGCTCTGGGGCGCAGCCCCCACACCCTTCACAAAGCCGAATTTGGCCAGCGTCACCGAATACGCCATATCCTGTGTCAGCGCACTGCGCGCTTCGTCGACGTCAGGGTCGATCTTGTGCGTCGTCAGCGTCGCGGTATGCACGGTCAACCGGCTGCCGATATCACGGCTGATCTGTCCGACCCACACCTGCTTGCCGTGATACTGCATGGGACTGAGCCATAGCCTCAGGTGATTGCGCTGGTGGACGTTGTCACGCGCCTTTTGCAAGGCAAGGTCCTGAGCTCGCCCGAACAGATAGAGATCGCTCACCGGCGCATAGGGATAACGCTCACCGGAAAGCGCCGAGTTAACCACTTTCATGATCGACCCCGACCACTTCTCCTCGGTTCCACGCCAGCCGCGACGTGCGAAGGCGGGGAAGGCATCATCGAGCCCGCCGACAACCACCAGGTTCAGCGGATCGCCGTTCCTGGAACCCTCCTCGTTGGTGACGCAACACGGCAGCGCCTCCAGCGCCGCCTGGAAACTGGCGTCATCGGTGTAGTTGACAATGTCCTGGGGCGCATAGATGCCCTTCCTGAACACTTCGCTGATGTGGTAATCGGTGCGCAGGCCCGGCACGATGGCCAGGACAGAGAAGTGCCTGGACCGCCCGTCTGCCACCAGATCAAGGTTAACGAACTTGAATCCCTCGTCGAGATTGGTCAACACGAAGCCCGAGGTCGTCGCGCCAGGTGCGATTGGGTTGCGCAAGGCCAGCCGACGAAAGTGCCGGTCGAGCGCCGTCCACTCGTCCTGCGTGCCCCCTGAGAAAAATGCTTCGGCCGCCTCGGATGCAGGGAAGAAATTGGGATCGAGGCCCGGCGAAAGCAGATAGTAGGCGCGGTCTTCGCGATTTGTGACTTCGATCCAGACTGGCTGTATCGATTTATCCGCCAGCGGCACGCCGTAGACCGCCTCGCTTTCGGCGGCCGACAGTACGGCGGTCGACACGCGCAAGCCGCCATCGCTGCGTGTCACGGCGCGGCTCTTGTAGTCAAGGCTCGTCGTTGGCGCAGGCTGGGAAGCACAGCCGGCGAGCGCGGCTACGATGGCTGTTGCTGCGAGAACCTGTCTCACCATGCGATGCATCGCGTAACCTCATCGACTGAGCTTTACCCATCTTCGCTGGCCTGCCTACGTAATCCGTGGCTACCACGAACATTAGCTTCTACATCGCAGCTTTTCATCATGAACTGCCCCGCAAATCCCGCAGGCTTTTGGGTGTGAGTAACGCCGCCATGGCAGAATAGTCGAACTATCGATAGCAGGCCGCTTCGACCTCTGCAGGTGATACGGGCAATGAAACTGAACCACAGAAACGGCCGATCGGCCCTCATACACATGACGCGTAGCAGACGGTGGACTGATTGAGTTCACCGTCGAGTGCCTTTCAGGCTCAAACCCCGACATGGTGGGTCAATATCTCCAGAAAACTGGAGTTACGAGTACCAACACAGTCAGGATTTCCAATCGACCTAGAAGCATTCCCACGGTCAGTAGCCATTTGGCGGCATCCGGTAATGTTGAGAAATTACCGGCCGGCCCAATGATCGTGCCAAGCCCTGGCCCGACGTTACACACCGCAGTAGCGGCGCCGCTCAATGCTGTTGTCCAGTCAAGTCCAATGAGAGCCAGGCCCAAGGCGATGGCAGCAATAGTGATGGTGAAGAAAAACGAGAAGGTCAATAGCGAGCGCAAGATCTCCTCGTCGATGGGATGACCATTGTACTTCTTCTGAATCACGGCTCGAGGATGGATCAACTGCTTCAAACTACTGACCAGTAGGGCGGCAGCAACCTGAAAACGGAAGATTTTGAGGCCGCCTGCAGTTGAGCCTGAACATCCACCGACAAAGGTCAGATAGAAAAAGAGCAAGACAGCGAAGCTGCCCCATAACGTGTAGTCGCCAACCGCAATTCCGGTGGTCGTGACGACCGAGGTCACATTGACTGCCACGATACGAAACGCATCCCACCATCCGTAATCGCTGTGAAAACAAAGCCAGGTCCCCACAGCCAGTGATGTGACGAGCAAGAATCCTATGAATCCGCGTACCTGGTGGTCCTTGATCAGCGCACGCCGATTGCCCCGCAATGTCGCAACGTACAAGGTAAAGGGCAGGCTGCCCAGAATCATGATGGCCACCGCCACCCAGTGAATCGCTGGTTGCGTCCAATGCCCAAGTGAAGCGTCCGAAGTTGAGAACCCCCCGGTAGAGATCAACGACATTGCGTGGTTGACCGCTTCAAAAGGCGTCATTCCAGCGAGCCAGAGCGCCAGAGCGCCGATGCCAGTAAGCCCCAGATAGAGCAGAAGAATGTACTTGGCTGCCACATGGGAACGCGGTGTCACTTTCTCCGACCAATCTGAGGACTCTGTCTGGAACAGACGCATGCCGCCGACTCGCAACAGTGGAAGGATCGCCACTGCCATGCCGATAAAACCGATACCTCCCAACCAATGCAGCATGGAGCGCCATATCAACAAGCCGGGAGAGGAGCTATCCAAACCGGTGAGTACAGTCGAGCCAGTGGTTGTGATGCCAGACATCGTTTCAAAGAATGCGTCGGTGTAGCTGATATCGCTGATGAACACCATTGGCAACGCTGCGAAGGTGCATACAACTACCCAGCTTGCGGTCGTCAGCAGGTACATGTCCCTGGGACGAAGCTGGCCAGTATCCGGGCGCCCCCGCACGATCAACAGGAGGCCACAAATGAAGGTTATCAAACTCGACCAAAGAAACGCCGACAGATCGTCACTACGCTCATAGGCCACCAGTGTGATCATGGGAAAAGCCATGCTTACGGCCAGCGTGATCAGAAAAATGCCCAGGATGAAGCCGATAAGCCGAATTGCTGCGAGGGACATAACAGTAGCGTTCCAAATTTTCACCGCGCAGTATCGGATACCCAACCTGAGAGCCCCGTAAATTTTGCGTAAAACTTCTACGCGACAAGGCCAACGCCGTTGGCCAGACTGAGTGGCCAATTAAGCCAACGATCCACCAGGTGGTCGGTGCACAAGTCGTCTACTCTGCTTCGATGCAACCCCAGCCCTATGGCTGGGGTATTTACCACCTGCTGATGGCTGAAAACCTTGTCCTTGCCTGAGCCCTTTTTTGACTATGAAGCCTGCCTGATTGCTTGCGCCCGAGGCGAGCAGCAGGCACTGCGGGACTTGTATGAGCAGGAAAGTGCTCGTCTTTTGGGTGTTGCCAAGCGCATCGCTCGTGATAACGCCCTGGCCGAAGACATCGTACACGATGCCTTTATCAGGATTTGGACCCGTGCCGCCAGTTTCGATCCGGCGAGAGGCACTGCGCGTGGCTGGATTTTCAGCGTAACGCGGCATCTGGCGCTCAACTTCATGCGTGATAGCGCCAGGGAGCTACAAGTGAGTGAGCAACGGGAAACAGCACTGCAAGCTTCAGCGTCCATGGAGGCATCGCCAGAGAATGTGGATGCCTTCGATTATCGAGCCCGTTCAGGGCGTATTTATGCGTGCCTCGAGCAACTGGAGCCGGCGCGTCGCAACTGCATCCTTCATGCGTATGTCGACGGCTATTCGCATTCAGAAATTTCACAGAAACTGGGCGCACCACTGGGGACCGTCAAAGCCTGGATCAAACGCAGCCTGCTGGCATTGCGCGAGTGCATGGGATGACCATAAGTCCACAGGATGACAGCCCCGACAACATTGAAGAACTGGCGAGTGAGTATGTGCTAGGCACGTTGTCGGCAGAGCATCGTAGCGAAGTACAAAAGCGTCTTGCCCAGGATGCCGATTTGCGAGCGGCTGTGGATGCCTGGGAACAACGTTTGCTTGCGTTGACCGAACTGGCTGAACCGCAAACACCTACGGCATTACTCTGGGGGCGTATCGAGCGCAGCTTGAACGGCATTGACCGGCGAGCACCACGAGTGACGGCCACCGCGCAGCCAATCTCATGGTGGAACCTTCTGCCGCTGTGGCGTGGGCTGGCGGGGACAGGTCTGGCCGCAGCGTTGTTGCTCGGAACAATGTTACTGACACAAACAGCTGCGGTGAATCCGACCACCTACCTGGTCGTTCTGGTGGCTCCCCAGAACCAGGCGCCCGGCTGGGTGATACAGGCCAGCAGCCCAAGAGAAATCCAACTGATCCCGTTGGGGGTCGCGCAAGTCCCAATCGACAAAGCACTTGAGTTCTGGACCAAGGGGGATGGCTGGCAAGGTCCGGTATCCCTTGGACTGGTCAAACCTGGGCAAACGCTTTCTGTCCCCCTGGATAAATTGCCGCCGCTGGAACCCAACCAACTCTTTGAGTTGACGCTGGAAAACCCCAATGGATCGCCGACTGGCAAACCCACAGGACCGATTCAATTCATTGGACGGGCCGTTAAAGTGATCTGAGCGAGCGCTTTGGATGACAAGGCCGCTGAGGCGGCCTTTTCATCCAAATGCGCTTGGCGGGGGATCTGTGTGTGTGTGTGTGTGAGTTGCAGGCGAAGGAAGACATCAGATAACGGAAACGCATGACGCGGTGCTGCAGATGCACCGCGCCCCCCGGTTCAACGCTTTACCGCCACCCAGGTGAAACACATCGGCACCTGCGCCTCCTGCGACTCGTAGCGGTCATAGAGTTCCTCGCGGTTGGAATGCGGGTACTCCCTGAAATGGCTGATCTGCAGCCCCGCTTCAATGGCGCCGCTGAAGATCGCGCCCAGGGTGTGGACGAACCAGTAGGACGGGGCGGCCTGTTGCTCGACTTTGCCTTCGTACACAATCGGCTGGTTCTGGACAAAAGGTTCTCGGCGAAAGTACGAGCTGGCCAGGCGGTAGGGATCGGCGGCCTCGGGGTCGAACATTTCCAGGAAAGGGTGGGTTTCGTAGAGCACCAGCGCGCCACCGGGCTTGAGTGTCTGCGCCGCATGGCGAAAGAACTCGCCGATGTCCGGCATCCAGTTCAACACGCCGATGGTGACCAGCGCCACGTCGAAGTGCCCGTGCAACGGCGGCGGCAGGAGGTGAATGTCGGCCTCGATGAACTCGGGCGAATGGGGCGAGCGTGACGCCAGCTCCCGTGCCTGTTCGAGAAACGCCGCGGACTGGTCGACCCCCACCACATGGCGGGCCCCCAGGGCGAACAGCGACAGGCTTTCGCGGCCGTTGTTACAGCCCAGTTGCAGCACGTCCTTGGCGGCGATACCGACCTGGTTCAGTACCCCGGCCAGGGTTTCATCCAGACAGGAAAAATCGGCCTGGGCCACCGCGCTCAAGTGCGCCTGCCATTGCGCGGTCTCCTTGTGGTGACGGGCAGAGTCGTTCCAGGCATCGCGGTTGCTGGCGATGACCTGTTCTTTTGACGGCATTTCCATTGCACGCTCCGGCATTCGCTGTTGAATCGAGTGGCCGAGTCTGGATCATGCCCGCAAACGTCACCATCGCCGCGGTGTTGGTTTTTTGTAAACCGCGCATCACCGACGTTCGCCCACGGGAACGCTATAGTTAATCACCTTGGGGAAACGCGCGAAAACCGATGCCGCAGGTGCTGCCATGAACACAACCGTACCCACGCTGTTACTTGCCCTCTGCCTGGCTGCCAGCAGCGCCCAGGCGGACGACAGTGCGATGCAAACCGAAGAGTCCAGCAGTGAATTCAACTACTACGGCGCGGACCAGCCCTTTGCCCATCCGGTGCCTCAGACCATGAGCACGGTGCCACCGGGATCGTACATCCCGACATCGCCCCAGTCGTTCACCCCGGTGTCGAGCCAGCACGTGTTTTCCGATTCCCGCTTGCCGACGGTGGCCGATACCACCGTACGCGTATTCATTCGCACCTACGACGCCGAACACGGCGTCTATGTGAACCAGGAGGTCATCGACCCGACGTGCATGCTCGCCTGCCTCAGCGGCCAGAACCCGGCCTTGTGACAAGGCCGCTCCTGACTTGCAGCTTGAAGAAGCTTCAAGCTCGCAGCTGTTTCTCTACCACTGGCGCTTGTCCGGACGCGCCAGGCCGAGTTTCTCGATCCGGTAACGCAGCATGTCGCGGCTCAGGCCCAACAGCCGTGCGGACTTGGTGACGTTCCAGTCGGTCTTGTCGAGCATCTTGCGCACCATGTCGCGCTCCACTTCCGGCAGGTTCATTGACTCGTTGCCGTTATAGGACGCACGGGGTTCCATCGGCGGCAGCTCGTGGGTAAACATCGCCGGCTCGTCCACCAGGCACAGGCAGACGTTCAACTGATGGGCGGCAATGGTGTCGTTTTGTGCCAGCAACACCGTCTGTTCAAGCATGTTGCGCAGTTCGCGCACGTTGCCCGGCCAAGTGTAGTTGAGCAGCATCTCTTCGGCCTGTTCGCTGAAACGCAGGTGCGGCTTGCCGTAGCGTTTGCCATGGGTTGCCAGGAAGTGCCGGGCCAGCAGCAGGATATCCTCGCCCCGGGCATACAGGCGCGGCACCTTGATCGAGATGATGCGCAGGCGGAAGAACAGGTCGCGGCGGAACTTGCCCTGCTGGACCATTTGCTCAAGGTTGCAATTGGTGGCGCTGATCACCCGCAGGTCGACCTTGCGCTCCTTCACCGAACCGACCCGGCGGATAGTCCGGTCCTCCAGCAGCTTCAGCAATTTTGCCTGCAGTATCAGGTCCATTTCGCCGATTTCATCGAGAAACAGCGTGCCGCCATCGGCCGCTTCCACCAACCCCAGGCGACGGTCCTTGGCATCGGTGAAGGCGCCCTTCTCGTGCCCGAACAGCTCCGACTCCACCAGGTTGGAAGGAATCGAGGCGCAGTTGAATTCGATGAACGGTCCCTTGCTGCGCGGCCCGTCGAAATGCAGCGCCCGCGCCACCAGTTCCTTGCCGGTGCCGGTCTCGCCTTCCACCAGCACCGGCGGCAGGTCGGTATTGGCCATGCGCCGCTCAGCGTCGAGCAACTGCGCGATGGTGCCCTTGAGGTAGACCATCGGCGCCGATTCGCCGATCAAGGCCTGCACCCCGGACTTCTGCGCTTCACGCTCCTGATAGAACGACAGCGTGCGCTCCATCCGGTCGGTGGCCAGGGCCTTGTCCAGCAGCAGCTTGAGCTCTGGCAAGGCCACAGGTTTAGTCACGTAGTGGAACGCCCCCTCTTTCATCGCCACCACGGCGTCTTCGACATTGCCGTAGCCGGTCATCATGATCACTTTCAGATCCGGCGCGCTGATGCGCAGCTTCTGGATCAGGTCGTGGCCACTCATGCCCGGCAACGAATTGTCGGTCAGCACCACATCCGGAACGAAGGTGCTCAACTGCGACAGTGCGTCTTCGGCCGAGTGGCAGACGGTCACTTCGAAGTTCTTGCGTTCCAGGTAGGTCTGGATATTCTCGGCGAGCAGCTCATCATCCTCGACCAGCAGTATGCTGTGCTCCATATTCCCCTCCCGTTGCCACTTTGAAATTGAGACACACGCGGGTTCCTTCCTGCTCTTGGCTGGTCAGTTCGACCGAGCCTTCGAAACGCTCCATTATTCTTTTGACCAGGGCCAGGCCCACGCCCAACCCCCCCTGTTTGGTGGTGAAGAACGGCTTGAAGACCATTTGCTGTTGCTGCGGGGTCATGCCCTTGCCGGTATCGTTGAGGATCATGCGCACCTGGTCGGCTACCGGTGTTTCAATATCGATACTCAGTACGCCGCCCTTGGGCATGGCTTCCAGGGCGTTGGCGAACAGACTATTGAGAATCTGTGTGAGCAACACCTGTTGGCTGACGACCGGTGCAACCTTGCTGGGGGTGAAGCGCACCTCGACGTTCGAACGCTGGATCTGCGGGGCGAAGGCGCTCAGGGTGTCGTCGATGGCCAGCACCAGGTCGACGGTTTCAAAGTCGTCGTTGACCGGGCGCAAGGACACCAGCAACTCACGGACCCAGCGCGACATGCGATCGACCTGGCTGATGATGTCGCCGATGTTCTTCTGCGCGGTCTGGTTGGCGATTTCCTGGGCCAGTTCGGCGCTGGAACGAATGTTCGCCAGCGGATTGCGCAGGCTGTGGGCGACCGCCGAGGACATTTCCCCCAAGGCGACGAAGGTTTCGTTGGCCACCAGTTGTTTCTGCTGGCTTTGCAACAACAGGGCCGCACGGCGCACGATCCAGAACAACCCCAGGTAGATGACCGCACCGCCGAGCAGGGTGGTCAACCAGATCGCCCTGAACCCGCGCTGGATCCGCTCTACCAGGTCCGTCGGCTCCTTGTAGATCTCGACCATGGCCACCACTTTGCTTTTGTCGGCGTTGAACATTGGAATGTAGTTCTCGACGAACAGGTATTGGGGTTCATGCAGCAGCCGTTGCTCGGGGCGCTCCTCGTCGATCTCGTGGTAGCTGGTGGACACTGCTTCCTTCATTTCGAAGGACTCGTCGAGTTCCTGGTCATTGTCGATGCGCACACCGATCAGCTCGGGGTTGGTCGACCAGACCACAGTGCGGTCCAGGGCGTACACGGTGGCCAGCAGGATGTCCGGCAGGTGTTCGACATGATCGAGAAACTCGATACGGGACGTGGCACGGGCGCCTGGGTCGACGTCGGGATAGGCCCCGTCGGCGCGTGGGTCAAGCATTTCGCCCATGGTCCGGTTCGGTGAAATCGCGGCGTGGCGAATTTCGGCCGCGCCAATGGCTTGCACGAATTGCGCGGTCAGCATGGAGTCGCGCTCGATGCTCTCCTCGACCACGAAACGCGTGGAAATGTAGCCCAGCCCCAATGCCACGCCGGCAATGATGAAAAAGCTCGCCAGGGAAAACCAGCGCACCAGGTTGAATGGCGGCCGCCAATCCTTGCCCTCTGCTGCCGGCGTATCCAGCGCAGATACTTTTGGAGATTCCAGTCTCTGCATGGGAGGTCCTGATTGCTTGAAACAAGCCTTTCTCAGCCGCATTCCCGATCAGTGTAGGTGGCATTGACCGTCGCGGCTGCCCGATAAAACTATTACGCCACTATTGCACCTGCGCCTTGTCCGGTGCCGCGATCGCGTGGCCGTGTTGCGGTTCTTCAGCGCCGACGGCCAGGGGTGCGGGCAGCGGCTGCTGGCGGTCGGTTTCTGCCTGCAGGAACTCGATGATCGACTGCGCCGAGCGCTCGTCCAGGCGCAGGTTGGGCATCGGGATCTTGTCGAAACGCTCGAACAACGCCATGGCAATCGGGTCTTTCTCGGCCAGCATGCGGTCGGGTTCGCGGATCCAGCGGTTCAGCCAGGCCGGATCGCGCTGGCGCGTCACGCCGATCAGGTCCGGACCGATGCTGCGCATGCCGATGCCCTGCCCATCCATCGGACCGAGGCTGTGGCACGACGCGCAACGGGTGCGGAACAATTCTTCGCCGTTGCTCGGCGGGCGGATTTGCGGGGCATTGGCGTAGCTTTCGCCGATGCTCGGTTGCTTCCAGTTATGCAAGGTATTGGCCAATTGATCGGCCAGGATCCAGGGATTCTCGAAAGGCGAGGCTTTCATCCAGCGACCGGTTTGCTGGTTGCCGACGATCAGGCTCAGGTTGTGATCCTTGCTGCGGCCATTGTCGACACCTTCGATGAACAGCCCGAGTTTTTGCCGCAGCTCGGTGACGTCGGCGAACTCCCCGGTGAGAAACTGCCAGCCTGGCCCGACCTGAAAACGTTGCGCGTAGGCCTTGAGCACTTCGGGGGTATCGCTCAAGGGGTCGATGCTGATGGAGTAGAAGAAGATGTCCTTGCCGACCCGGTCGCCGAGCAGCTTCTGCACCTGGCGCAGGCGCGCGGTTTCCAGCGGGCAGGAGTCGCTGCACGAGGTGAAGATGAAGTTGATCACCACCACCTTGCCCTTGATCATGTCATCGAAAAAACGCACCTGCCGACCGTCCTGGTCGGTCAGCAGGGTGTTGGGGAAATAGTCGCCACCCCAGGGGGTGGAGGATTCGGCAGAGGCTATCGGTGCCGGTGTCGTCGGTGCCTGACTGGCGACCAGCAGCTGGCTGGCCAGCAAACCAGTCACCAATATCAGCATCAGGTGCATGCCCAGGGCTTGCGCACGTGCGGTATCCATCACCAGCCGCCTCGAATGTGTGAAGGGGATGACGGGGGTTTTGCAAGGAGTCGGCCAGATTTGTAACTGCCTTATACATAGGCATTAACACATGACGAAACAACGGCTTATCAACATCAATGTGCCATGATCGGAAGTAGCGACTGGGGAATGGCACCCGCTATCGGGGGAAGTTCACACCCATTTTCAGGGAACCCGCTTGAACGACAGGCTGACACGGGTCCCCTCGCCCTCGCGGCTTTCAAGGGCCACCGCCCCGCCAAAGCGTTCCATGATGCGCTTGACGAGCACCAGCCCGACACCGAGACCACCCTGCTTGGTCGTGAAAAACGGCCGGAACGCCATGCGGCGCTGCTCCTCGGTCATGCCTTTGCCGGTATCACTGACCACCACGCGAACACGTTGGGCATCGATGGGCGCCATGGTGATGGCCAAGGTACCACCTTCGTCCATGGCCTCCAGCGCATTGGCCAGCAAACTGTTGAGGATCTGCGTCAACTGCACCTGCTGGCTCAGCACCATCGGCGTCCCTATGGGTTCGAACAGCACATTGACCCGGCCCTTGACGATCTGCTGCTCAAAAGCCATGAGGCTGTCGTGCAGCGCCGCCACCAGGTTGATCGGTTCACCGTCGTCATTGAGCGGGCGCAAGGATTGCAACAGCTCGCGCACCCACTTCGACATGCGATCGACCTGGCCGATGATGTCATTGATGTTCTTGTGCGC
Organism: Pseudomonas sp. NPDC087336; assembly: GCF_044744285.1. NCBI lineage: Bacteria > Pseudomonadati > Pseudomonadota > Gammaproteobacteria > Pseudomonadales > Pseudomonadaceae > Pseudomonas > Pseudomonas sp. NPDC087336. Next base: position 211,978 of record NZ_JBIUYA010000007.1, read on the forward strand.
CGGGCCACTGTCGAACTCCAGTGCCAGTTCGGCGCTTGAGCGAATCGTGGCCAGGGGGTTGCGCAGGCTGTGGGCAACGGCCGACGACATCTCGCCCAGGGCCACGAAGGTTTCGTTGGTGATCAGTTGCTTCTGTTGCGCCGCCAGCAGGATCGCCGCCCGCCGCACGATCCAGTACAGCCCCAGGTAAATCAGACCGCCGCCCAGCGCCGTGGCCATCCATATCAGCACCAGGCCGCGTTCCATCCGGCTGATCAGGTCCTTGGGTTCCTTGTAGATCTCGACCATCGCCGTGACGTTCTTGCCTTCGGCATCGAACAGCGGAATGTAGTTTTCGATGAAAATGTATTCCGGCGGCGTGATGAACTTCTGTTCCATACGGGCCTGGTCGACATCGTGATAACTGGCCGACACGGGCCTCTTCGAGGCGAGGGCCTGGTCCAGGTCTTCGTCGGCGTGAATCGTGGTCCCCATCAGGGCCGGGTTGGTCGACCAGATGATCATGCGGTCGGGGGCATAGATGTTGGCCAGGATCACATCCGGCAAGTGTTCGATGTGGTCGAGGAACTCGCCCCGGGCATTGGCGCGGGCCAGCGGGTCGACGTCGGGAAAGTCCCGGTCCTTGCGCGGGTCGAGCAACTCGCCCATGGTCCGCACATTGGGAATCGATACGTGGCGCACCTCGGCCGAGGCGATCGCCTGGATGAATTGCGACGTCAACAGTGCATCGCGCTGCACGCTTTCGGTAATCACGAACTTGGTCGACACCGAGCCCAACGCCACCGCCACCGTGCCGATCACCGCCATGCTGATGAGCGAAAACCAGCGCAGCAGATTGAACGGCTGCTTGCGCGATCTCAAGCGAACTTCACCCTGGTCGGACGCCAGTGTCTTTGCAAGCATGGTCATGGACATTGTTCCCGCCGAAGCCCTATAGGTTTATAGCGCACTACTCGCCGTTTGCCCGTCATTGGAGTCATTCCTCCTCCACCTCCCCCCGATACCCCTGCTGCCCCCATCTCCCCCCAATGGTGGGGAAAGAGGCCCGCCCGGTCATTTGCCGTTCGAACAAGGCGCGCGTCGCAAACGCCTGTGTACCGGGGCTGACACCGACATTTTTTGCGGTTGGCATGGGAGTTGCCGAAGACCCTCCAACTGACCCATATCCAAGGGGCAGGTACTCTGATAGAGGGAATACTCATGCACCCTTTACTGTCCAAAACCGCGATCGCCCTGGTCGTGAGTGCTCTGGCCCAAGGCGCTGCACAGGCCGCACTGTTTGCTGTAGACCCAGGTCCCTATCAACCCGCCACCGGCGGCTTCGCTGCCTGGTATCAGGACTCCCACGGTCGAACCCTCGATTTGTGCTTGTCCAAGGCTGTCAGTTCCAGGGTTGCGGGTGCTCCTGGCGCCCCCTCCTACATGTGCGTTTTGAATCCTGCTCCCGGGGTTTTCGACGACACCCTGCCCATCGCTTTCCCGAGCAACTTTCCCGATGAAACGTTCTGGTTTACCGGTGAGGGTTCCATCGTCGACGCGGCCCGGGGCATCGACCTGACGTTTGTCAGCGCCATCGAAGCAGCCTTCGCCGCGGAAGAAGTGAAAGAAGGCGACCAGGTCAGTTTTGGCCGTATCCGTATTCGGGTCGACGTGCCCACCGCCGGCGTCTACACCATCACCCACCCCTACGGCGTCGACATCTTTGACGTTCCCGCCGGTGGAGGCCGCGCCATCAACATGACCCGCGACATCGGCATCGGCTCGCCGAAAACCTACGACGGCGCACTCAGGAGCGATATCGGGCCGTTCCTGCGCAGCGTCAACGGCCCCTACACCGAAACCAACCCGGACACCGGTCAAGCCGAGCAATTCGTTGGCGATCCGAACCTGGCCGAGGCCTTCACCGGCAGCCCTTTCAACACCAACTACATCCGCATCGAAGGGCCCAACGGACTGGATTTGCGCACGACGGTGATGACCATTTCCGGCAAATTGTCGACGGTGGTCCGCCCCACCCCGATGATCACCGAGCGCAGCACTTATTCGCGCAAAGCCGGGGAAAGCGCACCGGTGGCACAGCAGGATGTATTCGTGATGGCCCCGCCACCACCGGCCACCGTGACCCTGGACAGCAACAGCCCGGTGTTGAACCTGACCGAGGCCGACACCACCGGCCACTGGTACGCGCAATCCTCCACCAACCCGACGTTGCCGAGCAGCTTGCAGGTGACTGCCGATAACCACCTGGCCATTCCCAGCAGCACGCCGACCACCCTGTCCATGCCGTTGACCGACCTGGTGGTGATTTCGCAGGCCCAATACAGCCTCAACAGCGGGCAGATCACCATCGTGGCCTCGACCAGCGATGAAGTCTCGCCACCGGTGCTCACCGCCACCACCGGCACGGGTGTCGCCATCGGCTCACTCAGTGGCGATGGCGCGGTGAAATCCCTGTCGACCGGCATCACGCCGATTCCACCGGCCCAGGTTCGGGTGACGTCATCCAATGGCGGCAGCGATACCGAAGAAGTGGTCATCGTGCAATGAACGCACACATGCGCAGATCCTCATCAGGAGGCATCATGAACAAATTGCCACGCCTGGCGCTCAACGCCCTGGGACTGACTCTATCGTTGTCCGGCAGTGCATTCGCGCAACTGGCTGCCGTCGACCCCGGCCCCTACACCTATGCCACGGGGAAATTCCCCATGTGGTATCAGGACAACAATCTGCTGTCGCTGGAACTGTGCCAGTCGCGGGCGACCAGTTCGCGGTCACCGGGCGCGCCCGGTGCACCAGCCTACATGTGCATCCTGATCCCGGAACCGGGGGTTTACGACGACACCCAGCCGATGGTGTTCCCGGATAACTGGCCACCAGAAACGTTCTGGTACCTCGCCGAGACCAGCATCAACGATGTCGGTGGTTATGGCGTGGATGCCTATGTGGCCGGGATCGAAGCGGCATTCGCGTCCGAGAACCCTGTCGACGGAGACCAGGCAAGCTTCGCGCGGATCCGTCTGCGGGTGAACGTGCCGGTCGCCGGGACTTACACCATCACCCACCCGTACGGCGTGGATACGGTCACCGTCACCACACCGGGCCGCCGGGCGATCAACATAACCCGCGACATCGGCATCGGCGCACCGGGCAACTTCTCCGGCGCCCTCAACGGTGAAGTCGGACCATTCCTGCGCAGCGTCAACGGTCCCTATACCGAACTGAACCCGGACACCGGTGCCACCGAGACTTTCGTCGGTGACCCGAACCTCACCGAAGCGGTCACCGGCAGCCCGTTCAATACCAACTTCCTGCGGGTCCAGGGTCCGGCCGGGACCATCGAGACCAACCTCTTTACCGTGTCTGGCAAAGTCCTCGACAACCGGGCGCAAACCCCGGTGGAAATCGGCCGCGCCACTTACCGTCGCACCTCTGCAGGTACCCGGGTGGAGGTCTTCGGCAAATCGGCCAACAGTTCGAGCCTGTGCTTTCGCGAATCCGTCGCCCTGGTGGCCGGACCACCGCCGACGCCTTGCCTGATCACTATGCCTGGCGACAACAACGGTCAGTTCTTCGGCCATCGCCTGACAGGCAGCACCGTTCCTCCACTGGTGGTGGTCACCGCGACCAACCCCAGTGGCACCACCCGGCCGACGGCGGTATCGAGCAAAGTCAGCGACGTGGTGAAGGTCCAGACCGCGCGCTACAGCTGGGACAACCACAGCCTGCTGATCGAAGCCACCTCGTCTGACGAAGTGGTGGTACCGGATATGGTCGCCCAGGGCTACGGACGGTTGACCAAGTCCGGCACCCTGCAACGCCTGACCGTCGCTGACCTGGCCCAGCCACCGGCAACCGTGACGATCAAGTCGGCCTCGGGCGGTAGCGATACAGAGCCAGTCGTGGTTGTCGGCACCGCGCCAGACACCGGCGAGAACAAGGCGCCGATTGCGCTCGCCGACAGCGGCAGCACCAGCTTCGGCATCCCGATCACCCTCAACGTGCTGACCAACGACAGCGACCCGGACGGCAACACACCACTGAGCATCACCGAGCTGACCCAACCGGCGACCGGCCAGGGCACCGTGGCGTTGAGCGGCACCACGGCGGTGGTCTACACCCCGCCAGCCGTGGTTACTGTTCCGCTGACCACGACCTTCACCTACAAGGCGCAAGACATCAAAGGCCTGGCCTCGACCGCTGCGGCGACCGTGACCATCACTGTGGCGCCTAACCAGCCTCCGGTGGCCGTCGCCGACAGCATTGCGACCCTGGGTGTGTCGATACCGATCAGCGTGCTGGCCAACGACACCGATCCGGAAGGCAACGTGCCGCTCGCAGTCGCCAGCTTCACTCAACCACCGACCGGGCGCGGCACGGTGACCAGCAACGGCACCGTCCTGACCTACAACCCACCGGCCACGGTCACCACGGCGTTCACCACGACCTTCACCTACATCGCCCAGGACAGCTTCGGTGCCCAGGCGACGTCACCGGCCACGGTCACGGTGCAAGTCTCGCCACGGCCTGCCGCGGAAACGTTCACGGTCACGACAGCCACGGTGACGGCCCGTTCCAACAACCGCTTCAACTGGGACTTCACGGGGACCTCCTCGGTGACCACCGGCAACACCATCACCGTCCAGGTGACCACGCCAACCGGCCTGGTAACCCTGGGTAGCACCACGGTGCCACTGACCGGGCGCTGGAGGCTGACCGTCAGCAACTCGACCACGGTGATTCCGTCGGCGAACCCGACAGCCACCATCACATCGTCCCAAGGCACTGTGCGCACGGTGTCGGTGGTCTCCAACTGAGCCCTCGCCTCCCCAGCCGACCTGGCTGGGGAGGCCGGCCTCTTACCTAAGGACAACGCCATGCAAACGCCGACCGCCGCCCTGCTCTGCCTGCTTCTGCTCTGCAGCGGCGCGGGCGGGCGTGCCGACGATTTGATGGAGAACGATGACATCGCACCCGGCGTCGATCTTGGCGAGCTGCCACCTCCGGTGGGCCAGCAAGCCCTGATCGACCAGAACGGCCAGGCCAACGTCGCGCTGCTTCAGCAGAACGGCCAGTCGCTGCTTGGCCAGATCGTGCAGTCGGGCAGCAATCAGGAAGCGTACATCCTGCAGCAAGGCAGCGACCTGATGGCATTGATCAACCAACAAGGTTACGGCAACGCCGCGTCCATCACCCAAACCGGCAGCCACAACCGCGCACAGATATCCCAGAACGGCAACAACAACGACGCCAGCATTGTCCAGGCCGGCACGGGACAGCAAAGCGCTGTGACCCAAGCAGGAAATGGAATGAGCGTATCGGTCACTCAATATCGCTAAAGCACTGCACCACTTGGAGGTTTCATCATGTTCAAACTGACGCCCCTCACCGCCGCCATCCTGGTCATAGTCAGTGCTCAAGCATTGGCCAATGACAGCGTGTCGACCCAAAACCAGTTCGGTGACACCAACATCGCCGATGTGAAACAGACGGCGGCGCCCCTGAGCACCGCCACCCAGAACCAGTCCGGCACCGGCAACGACGCGGCCGCCGTACAAGACAACGCCACCAGCACCATCGAACAGAACCAGAGCGGCAACTACAACGCCGGCTATGCCGAGCAACTGTTCGAAAACAACAGCAGCATCATCCAGAACCAGAGCGGTGACACCAACATCAGCCATGCCAGCCAGTCGATCGGGGTCGGCGGTGGCCAGGTCCTGCAACAACAGGAAGGCAATGGCAACTTCTCGTTCGTCTACCAGGACAGCCAGGAAAACACCTCCGGCAAAACCTACCAGTACGGCGACAGCAACGAAGCCAACATCGAACAGATCCAGGTGGGCACGGCCAACAACGCGGTGATCATCCAGTACGGCACCGCCAACTACGCCACCGCCGAACAGATCAACCACATGAACGGCCAGATCGATATCAACCAGTCCGGTGGCACCAACTATGCCTACGGTGACCAACGCTACGGCGATGGCGGCAACCTGACCATCAACCAGTATGGCGACGGCAACGGCAGCGAAGTCTGGCAGGACACCCAGGTCGCCAGCAAAACCACCATCGACCAGAACGGCCAGACCAACGAAACCATCGTCGACCAGAGTTTCGGCGACCACAACGTCGCCCAGGTGATCCAGGTCGGTGATCTCAACGCGATCTATGCCGACCAGTTCGAGTCCATGGGCTCGACCGTGACCCTCAATCAACAGGGCATCGGCAACATCCACTTCACCTACCAGACCGGCACCAACCATGTGCTCAACGCCACGTCTTCGGGTAACGACAACAAGGTCTATGCCAGCAACTGGAAAGGCCCGGCCACGCAAATGGGCGGCCAGTTCGGCAGCAACCAGCGCGCCACCGTCAACCAGAACGGCGACGGCAACGTCGCCAACTTCACCCAGAAAAACACCGGCCACATCATGACCACCAACCAGACCGGCTACGGCAACAAAACCACGGTCACCCAGGCCGATACCTACAACGAGCTGTACTTCGACCAGAACGGCACCGACAACATCCTCATCGCCGACCAGCGCGGCACCAACAACCTGACCCAGGGCAGCAGCACCGGCACCCACAACACCACCGACGTCAACCAGGAAGGCAGCGGCAACCAGGCGTTCACCACGCAGCTGTATGGCGAAGACAACATGATCACCATCAAGCAGGCGGACACCATGAACGTCGCCTACGTGACCCAGGGCGGGACTGGCAACATTGCCAGTGTCGATCAGAGCGGCATGACCCAGACGGCCAACGTGCAGCAGTTTGGTTCGGCTAACAGTGCGACTGTGTTGCAGAAGTAAACTGCACGGCGGGAAAAAACCGCGGCTCTTGAGGGAGGGTCGCGGTTTTTTTATGGCCCACACCTTCATTTTTGGACGGCACAACCCTGTAGGAGCCAGGCTTGCAGGCGAAGGCGTCCTTGGGTCCTGCGCTGCTCTTTCGGGCGCCATTGTTGGGATGCGGCGCTCCTGCAAGCCAGCGCCCACAGATGGGGTGGTTAGCCCTGCGGATCGAGATTATCCAACGCTCGGTTTACCGCCAGGTCGGCGAGCATGATCACCTGCTGGATGCCCAGCAACATGCTGCGCTGGGGGCCGTCTACAAACGTTGCGAAATCGGTGGCCATGATGCTGGCGGACGCCAGGGATTCGCAGGCGTGGGACAGCAGGTCTTCGGTGCTGATGTCTGGGGCGATGAGGAACATTGAGCTGGGGTTGTGGGGGGTGGAAGATTTCAGGATGGCGGGTTTTAGATGAAGGCTGGAAGCTGGATTTTCGGATTTTGATGCGGGGGGATTGGGGCTGGGCTTGGGCATCGTGAAGCTCCTCGATCAGTGGAACCGCCACACTTCGCTGCTAAATGGAATGGGTGGCGACTGTACGCGGGTTAGCAGACCAGGGATCAAGGAACCCGGCGCACCGAAGTGCCCCACGCACAGCCACCATAACGGGGTGACAATGACGCGCCTTGAAATTGACCGAGCTGCTAAACCCGACCACTGAATGTGCAGCGATACGGCGACGATAGAGACAAGGACCAAGGCGCACAAGCGGGCGGATTCTGGCGTAGTTGTAGGCAACGGCGCAAGGCGATGTAGCCGCGGATTGTTCCTACAGATGTTGCCTGGATCGTGTACAGCCGTGGGAGATTGGTCGACTGACAAGCCGCCTTCGCGGGCAAGCCTCGCTCCTACAAAAAAAGCGCGCCCATACCGTGACTTTGTGGGCGACATACCCCTGTAGGAGCCAGGCTTGCCGGCGAAGAACGATAGCGCGGTACAACAGAGACACCGTAGCGCCTATTTCGCTGGCAAGCCTGGCTCCTACAGGGGGATCGGGTACACCCGCTAAATCATGTCGGCTCGTAGGCCGCCTCGTTTTTGCTTTTGCTTTGGCTTTTGATCTTGCTTTGGCTTTTGATTTTCTTGCCCCGTCGAGAGGCCGAGCGGAGGTTCTGCGCAGTGGGTAAACCGGCATGGATGCCGGTTTAGCCGCGCTGGGCCAGGGAGGGCCCATCGCGGCGGGCCCACGGAGCAGGACCGGAGCGAGGGCATGCCGAGCATTAGCGAGGCACCGAACGTCAGGGGCAAGAGCCCTTGGTTACTTGGGGCTTTTCCAAGTGACTCGCCGTAAGGGCGAAACCCTAGGTGGCCGTTACCGCAGAAATGGATATGTACTCCGTCAACAAAATCCAGGTCGTTTGTCAGGCCGCCTTCGCTGGCAAGCCAGCTCCTACAGTTTGGATCGGGTACATCTGCGGGAGCCTGGTCGGCTGTAAGGACGCCATCGCCGGCAAGCCAGCTCCCACAGTTAATCGAGTACAGCCGTGAGAGATGGGTCGGCTGTCAGGCCGCCTTCGCCGGCAAGCCAGCTCCTACAGTTTGGATTGGGTACATCTGCGGGAGCCTGGTCGGCTTTCAGGTCGCCTCGGCTCACTCATCCGCCCCCTCACCCTCCGGCACCACCCGGTTCTGCGTCAGGTACCGATCCAGCGTTTCATTCTGCGCAGGCTGGGAATTATCCCCCGCCACCTGCCACAAACGTCGCTCGATCCCCTGCGCCAGCATATGCCCCACCGCCGCCTCGATCGCCGACAACACGCACAACTGCGCCGGTTCGTTGGTGGTGTAACCCACTTCGGCCTCAAGCAATTTCTTGAACTCGATGAACTTGAACACGCCAGCGCTACGGGCCACGGAGTAGATGGTCTTGCTGGTCATGACGTTGGACAGCACCTGCCCGCTGCGCACGTCCACCGCACGCAGGTTCACCGTGACCTGGTCGACACGGTACTCCCGGGCAATGTCGATGCCCAGGTAGCGCGCCCCTTCGCCGCCGCTGCGCACGTTGGTGTCGTAGGCGATGATCCCGCCTTCGAGCATCATGTTCGCCGCTTGCAGGGGTGGCAGTTCACCCTGGATGTTCACCGGGGTATTGGGTTTTTTCTGCGAGGCGCGGATGATCTTGCGCTCGGTCAACAGGTTCTGCAGCCCTTCGCGCTCGAGCACCACGAACCAGCCGCTGGCCTGCAAGGCGTCCATCAGCATGCTCGCCGCGCCCTGGGTGACGCTGGTGGAAAACGAGCTGGCCGGGGTCGGCTTGTATTGCCCGGTCTGGTCACGGAAGCCGTAGACCACCGCCATCAACCGGCCCTTGGGTCGTGGCATGTTGATCAGGTCGTAGTAAGTCGAGGCCCTTGGGGTCAGGGTCGGGGTTTTGGAGTCCTGTTCGGCCGGCATCGGCTCGCGCAGACTGCACCCCTGTAATGCCGCCAACATCAGCCCTAGCGCAATTATTTTTTTCATGTCCTTAACTCCCCATTGTCCCGATTCCCCTCAAGGGGCCAGGCCATTGACCTGGATTTCCGAAACTTCACCCGTGGCCCGGTCGGTCACGTTGATCGTCAGCGCACCGGAGTCGTCGACCACGTCGACGATGAAAGCGTCCGTGGACAGGCTCCCCGTATTGCCGGTGGAAATGTTGTCCAGCAGTTGCCCCAGCAGGCGCGATTGCAACTGGGCGCTGAAGCGCTCCAGGGCCGAGGTGCCGGCCGCCGAGGTCCGATCCTTCAAGTCGGGATCGTCGTAGTCGTTCTGCGCCTGGGCGTTGTTGAGCAGCCAGGTGCCGTTCAACGGGTTGCCGCCAAACGAAGGGTTGACGGGCGTATAGACCAGTTCCGTGCCCTGGGCCAGGGCGCAGGCGCCCAGCCCGAGCAAGCATCCACCGGCGCGCTGCAAAAACGTTTTCGCTTTCATAGTTCGTCCCTCTCAAGGTCCGTGGTGTCCTGCAACAAGGTTTCCAGCTTGCGCTGGACAATCTGCCCGCGTACCCAGTCGGCGGCGGCATAGGCCTCGTCCTTGAGCTCCACGGTGTTCGGCGGCAGGAAGCGCCGGTAAACCAGGCGTTGTTGATATTCCACGGTCACCAGGCTGCCCCAGCGAGCCGAAGGTCGTTCGCGTACCACCAGGTTGAAATCCATCGGGCTGGTGGCGCGCAGGCGTTCACTGAACGAGTAGTAAAATTCGTGGCCGATGTGCGAGATCGTGTCGTCGACGATAAAGCCGAGCATTTCGTCCTCTTCAGCGGCCCAGGTCACAGCAGTGCTCAACAGCAAGACCAACGCCAGACAGAAGCGCTTCATGGCTGCAATCCCCCAGGTGCCGCGGACTGGCCTTTGGCCGGGCCCGAGGTGCCATCGAGGAAGGCTTTCTCGGCCACGAACTGCCAGTCCTTGTAGCTGGCCATGCCGTTGAAGTCCGACCACTGGCTGGGGAAGTCCGCCTGTTTGAGCGGCAGTTCCGTGGACGAGCTGCTGATGCCGGTGATGCGTCCGTCGAAGCCACGCATCAGGAACCATTCGCCGCCGCCGATCGGGTCCGGGTACAGCTGGCGGATATGATGCTTGGCATTGGGAAAGCGCTCGTCCTGCAACAGGTCGGCGAGTTCCTTGGGGTATTGGGCCAGGCCGGGCGAACTGCGGTAATAGCTGCGCAGGGCCTGGGCGTACTGGGTGCCGACCCAGAGCAATTGGCGTTCGCGATCGCGCCGCGAGGCGGTGGACCACAACTCGCCGGCACTGGCCAGGCCCATGCCCATCACCATGATCAGAAACAGCACACCCAGGTAGGTGAAGCCGTCTTGCGCCCCAGGCTTACCACTCGGAATACAGGCTGCCATCACGCGCCCTCCCTGTGGCACCACTCTTGATATCGGCGACACCGCCGGCCACGCCGTCAGGCGGTGCAACCATGACCCAGGCGTCCTTGCGTTCGGCAATCGGGTCCATCGGCGGATTGCGCAGGTAGCGCTGTTCAACCAGCTGCTCGATGGAATCGGGATAGCGCCCGGTGTCACCGTAGTAGTGGTCCAGGGCCTCGCGCATCGCCGACAGGCTCTGGCGCAGGGTGGTCTCCTTGGAGGCCTCCAGGCTGTTGAAATAGCGGGGCAAGGCGATCGTCATCAGGGTGGCGATGATTGCCATGACCACCATCAGTTCCAATAGGGTAAAACCCTTTTCCCGACGCATATGTTCACCACTCCCGGTAGGCGATGCCGTTGAGACCCTTGCCCCGGGCCTTGGAGTAAACGTCGAAGACGTCCTCGCCGTCCCGCGGGTTTTGAGCCGTACTGTCATAGGAGCGCAGGCCCCAGCCACCTTCGTCGTCGCGCTTGACCGGTGCCAGCGGGTCATGGGGTACGCGGCGCAGGAAATAGAACTTGGCACCCTTGGCGCTACGCACATCGCGCACCCCTTCCACCAGCACCTGCAGGTTCGGCGGGTAGCCGCTGCTGTTGAGCGACTTCTCGATGTAACCGGCGTCGAAAGCGCGCTTGTAGGCGTCGATGGCATCGCGTATCTGGTACAACGCGGTCCGCAGTTCCTGCTCTTTGCCCCGGCGCACCACGGTCTCGGTCAGCGGCGCGGCCATGCCGGCCAGCAGGCCGATCAACGACAGCGTCACCACGACTTCGATCAAGGTAAAACCGCGTTGCGAGGCGTTCATGATCAAGGCTTCCCGACGGTGACGGTGGTAGCGATCGGTGCGTTCATGCCCCGCACTTTCACCTCTTCGACTTCGACCTTCGAGCGATCCGGCGCCTGGATGTGCATGCTGGTTTCGGTGCCGGTGGGGAATTCCATGTCCGACGGGCTCTGGTACGGCAGGTTGCGCACGATCCGCGGCGTGATCGACAGCACCAGCTCGGATTTGCTCACGTCGTCCTTGTTGCTGCCGAACAGGCGGCCGAGGCCCGGGATATCGCCAAGACCGGGAATCTTGTTGCCGGTGCTGCCATGGTCGTTGCGCATCAGGCCGGCGAGGATCTGTGTTTCGCCGTCATGCAGGCGCAGGGTGGTCTGCGCGTTGCGCGTATCGACCTGGACCGGAATCGTGCCCTGGCGGGTCGGTTCCAGTGGCGTGGCGTTGCTGACTTCCAGAGCCACCTTGATCGCCACTTCGTTGTTCAAGTGCACGGTGGGCTGCACCTCCAGTTTCAGACCGACATCGAGGTAAGTCACGCTTTCGGTGATCACCGGTCCCTGGGTCGACGGCACCGACGTGGCGCTGATGATCGGCACGCGCTGGCCGATGTGGATGCGCGCCTGTTCGCGGTTGCTGACGCGGATCACCGGGCTGGCCAGGGTATTGATGTCCTTGTCTGCCGCGTTGATCTTGGCCTGTGGCGAAGGCTGGATGGTGATCCGGCTGGAGTTGATGCCCTTGAGCTGGTCGAGAACGCTGACCGCGGTACCGTCGCTGTTGATCACGCCAAAGGTGTTCGGCCATTGCAGGCCCAGGTCGAGGATCCGCTGAGTGGCGACTTCCATCACTTCCACTTCCAGCACCACTTCGGGGTTGGACTGATCCTGCGATTGCAGGAGTTTTTCCGCCATGCGCACGGCGTCGCCGGTGTCGCGCATGGTCAGGGTGTTGAGGCGTTCGTCGACGAACACGTCGCGGGTCTTGAGCATGGTCTTGACCATGTTCAACGCGGTGTTGGCATCGATGCTGGTCAGGTAGAAGGTACGCATCACCAGTTCCTGGTAATCCTTGAGCTTCTGCGGCGAGTCCGGGTAGATCAGCAGGGTGTTTTCGTTCACCACTTTCTGGTGCAGCTGGTTCTGTTGCAGCAGCAGTTCCACCGCGTCTTCGATGCGCACGTCGCGCACGAAAATGGTGGCTTTGATGTCTGGGCGCAGGTCCTTGTCGAAGATGAAGTTCAGGCCGGCGACCTGGGACAGCACTTCGAAGATGGTCTTGAGGTTGGCGTCGCGAAATTCCAGGGTCACCGGCTTGTCCAGGCGGGTGCGCAGTTGCGGATAGGTCACTACGTTCCGGCTCTGCACCAGGCGGATATTGCCTTGCAGTTCCAGGGCTCCTTCATTGTTGGGGTCCAGTTCGAGAATCTGCCTGACCTGACGCTCGGCGCCGTAGATGTCACCACGGCGCAGGTCGCCACGGGCCAGTTCGAGTTTTTCATCGAGGCTGCGCATGTGTTCCAGCTGGCGCAAGGCGTCCTGGGCGCGGCGGTTGTTCGGCTCGATGGTCAACACCCGGCCGTACCCCATGCGAGCGGACGCGAAATCACGCTGGGTGCGATCCATGTCGGCCTGGGTCAGCAGCGCCGTGATCGAACGGGCACGCGCGCTGTTGAGGGCAATGTGCAGTTCGGTATCGCGAGGGTTTTCCCGCAGGCCCTCCTCGATCCGGGCCAGGCCGGCTTCGTACTGACCCTGTTCGATCAGCTCAGAGGCTTCTTCCTTGGCAACCTGCGCCGAGCTGCAGGCGGCCAGCCCTGCACAGAGACACAGGCTCATCAGCAAACGGGATTTGTTCATTGCGCGCTCCCCACAGACAAGGTCTGGGACAAATGCAGAGGCAAATAGACCAGGCTCAGTTCCAGATCGGAAATACCCTCGATCTTCCATGTTTCGTCGATCACATCCCCTTTACGCACGACGTAGATCTTTTCGCCGTTTTGCAAAAACACTTGCAGGTCGGTGCGGTCATGCATCCGCCCGATGAACTGGAACGGCATGGGCGGTGCAGTGGGGACCTGCACCACCGGTGCAACGTTGACGGGTTGTTCGGTGACGCTGGCCAGGGTCGGTGCGGCCTTCCAGCTGCGCGCGGCGAACAGGTCGCCCGCCGGGCTCAGGTCCTTGATCGCCACTGGCACAGCGGAGGCTTGCGCGGCTGGCGAAGCACCACGGTTCTTGCCTTTGGCCGGCGCGGCCACGGCGGCCACTTGCACATCGCTGTCGTCGGCCTGCTTGAAGTACTCGGGTAACCAGGTCAGCGCCGCGGCCACGCCGAGGAACGCCACCCAACCCACTGCACGTTTGCTGTTCATCATGACCTCGACAGGTAAAGGGTCATGCGGATCCGCCCGTTCAGGTCGGTGTCGGCGATCTTCTTGCGCGAAAGCTCCAGGTCTTCCACCACCACCGCCGGCAACTGGCCGAGCAAGGCGTGCATGAAGCGCCGCAGTTGCGGGTAGCTGCCGCGCACCGGTAACAGGATCTGATAGCGCGCCAGGTGGGTCTTGGGATCGATGCCCAGCGAGTACTCGCCCCGGGACAGGGTGATGCGTTCCTGGGCGGCCAGCGCGTAGATCTTGTCGATGGCAACAGTGGCCTGGGGCTGGGTCGGCAATTTGCTGCGGAAATCATCGAGCTGGCGTTGCGGCACGACTGGAGCGGCGATCGTGCCCTCCTCGACCTTGGCCAGGTACTCGCGGGCGTCCTGGGTCTGCTGGCTCAGGTGCTGCAGCGCCTGCCAGTCGGGCAACAAGCCGAACAGGCCGTAGGTCAGTGCCAGCACCAGCATGGCCAGCCCCGCCAGGCCGGGCACGCCCAGGCTTTGCAGGTATTCGTGGACGATCAATCTAGGGATTTGCATCGCCAATCTCCCAGGTAGCCGACAAGTTGAATTGCACCGGGTGTTCCGGCACGTTGGCGACGATTTCGTGGCTGAGCAACGACACGTCGGAGAGCTCGTCGCAGGCTTCGAGGCGGCGGTGGAAGTCGAGCATCGCGTCCAGGTCACGCGCCTCGGCGCTGATCCGCACCTGGCCCTTGCGGGCATCCGGGGTCAGGGTCAGCAAGGCAATGTTGTCCCGGGGCATGGCTTCCAGGGTGGCGAACAGGCGCTCCCAGGGCCGGCGCAACTGCTGCGACACCTTGCGCATCTCGGCCAGGTTCTGCGCCTGCTCGCGGGTTTCGGCCGGGGTCAGGCTGACCTTGGCGCCGGTGTCGCCGGTGAGCACCCGTTGCGTGGTTTGCAGATGGCCTTGCTGTTGTTCGGCCTCCCCGCTCACGTGTTGTTGAAAGACGATGCAGGTCAGCGCCAGCACCACGCCACCGGCCAGCAGGCTCCAGCCCAGGGGGCTTGAGCGGCGGCGCGGCTGAAAGTCGAGCATCAGGGGGCGCATGTCAGGCCACCGTCCGGGACATGACGTACAGGCTATCGCGTACGCTGGTCCGGCCTTCTTCAAGGGTGCGCAGCTGTGCGCCTGGCACTTCAGGGTGCGAGTCGATGCGCGCTGGCGCATGCAGGTAGACATTCAGCGGCCGTTCACTGGCGCACGCCTGCAACTGGCATTCGCGACCGACCAGCGCGCTCAGTGCCGCATCGCTGTCGCTACTGCCCACCGAGCGCACCGCCGTCCAGCGACCTTCGCGGGCCAGCAGCATCACGCTGCGCACAGGTTCGGCGACCACGAACAGGAAGTCGCCGGCGTCGAAGCTTTTGTCGAAGTGATTGAACGCCGCCATCAGGTACGGTTGCACCGAACGCAGGCGCAAGCCACGGCCACTGACCAGGGCACGCAGGCGTTCGAGCAGGTCTTGCGGCAGCGCGCTGGCGATCCGGTCGTAACCGGCGGGCTCGGCCGACAGCACCAGGCTCCAGGGTTGGTTCGCCGCCCCGTAGAGGTCTTCGAAGCACAGTTGGGCAAACCCGCGCAGTTCATCAGGGCTGCTGATCTGCTCGCTCCAGGGCACCAGGCAAAACCGGCTGAAGTGGCCGGAGACGACCACTGTCAACTCGGCGCCGGTACGGGCATGTTCACCCAGCAGGCGGTCGAGGGTCTCCAGGGCGACCGTCCAGGCCATGAAACCTTCATCGATGAAACCGACGCTGCCCAGCCACAGGGTGTCGCCACCCTGACGCTGACCGAGGCCGACACCACTGGCGCCGAGCACGGCGACATAACGCTCACGAGATAAAAGTGACACGATTGATCTCCTCGAGAGTGGTCCGGCCTTGTTGCACCAGTTCCAGCGCCGATTCGCGCAGCAGGCGCAAACCACGTTTGCAGGCGTGGGCCTTGATTTTCGAAATGGGTTGGCGTTCGACGATCATTTGCCGCAGCTCGTCGTCCAGGTGCAGCAGCTCGGCAATCGCGCTACGTCCGCGGTAGCCGGTGCCGCGGCAATGACCGCAGCCCTTGCCATGGACGAAGTGGTAATGCGCCACCTGTTGCGGATCGAGCCCCGACGTTTCCAGCTCTTCTTCGCTCGGGGTATACGCGCTGCTGCAACTGGCGCAGACCAGGCGGATCAGGCGCTGGGCCAGCACCGCATTGAGCGCGGACACCAGGCTGTAGGGGTCGATTTCCATCTGGGTGAAGCGGCCGATCACGTCGAACACGTTGTTGGCGTGGATGGTGGTGAACACCAGGTGCCCGGTGAGCGCCGATTGCACGGCGATCTGGGCAGTGTCAGGGTCGCGGATCTCACCGACCATGATCTTGTCCGGGTCGTGGCGCAGGATCGAGCGCAGGCCGCGGGCGAAGGTCAGGCCTTTCTTTTCGTTGACCGGGATCTGCAGCACGCCGGGCAGCTGGTACTCCACCGGGTCTTCGATGGTGATGATCTTGTCCACGCCGTGGTTGATCTCGGTGATCATCGCGTACAGCGTGGTGGTCTTGCCGCTGCCGGTGGGGCCGGTGACCAGCACCATGCCGTAGGGTTCGGCGGCCAGGCGGCGCAGTTGGCGCAGGGTTTCCTCTTCAAAGCCCAGGGCCTGCAACTGCACGCCGCAGACCTTGTCGGCCAGGTCCTGTTTGTCGAGCACCCGCAGTACCGCGTCCTCGCCAAAAATGCTTGGCATGATCGACACCCGGAAGTCGATCTGCCGGCCGCTGATGCCGATCTTGAAGCGACCGTCCTGGGGTACGCGCTTTTCGCCGATGTCCAGTTCGGCCATGACCTTGACCCGGGAAATCACCTGTTCGGCGAACTCGCTGCCCTGGATCTTGCTGATGTTGTTGAGCACGCCATCGATGCGGTACTTGATCACCAGGCCGCTGCCGGTGGTGCCCAGGTGGATATCGCTGGCGTGCATCTTCAGCGCATCGTAGAGGGTTGAGTTGACCAGCTTGACCACCACGCTCGAGTCTTCGCTGATGCTGGTCAGGGACAGGCTTTGCAGAGTGTCGATCTCGGTGTTGCCGTCGGCCTGGGCGTTGAGCGACTCCACCGCGTGGAAGCTCTCTTCGTGACGCGCGAGGTAGGCTTTCAGGTCGTCGGCATGCACCAGGTACAGCGGCGCGCCGTGCAGGCAGTCGTCGATCCAGGCCAGGCGGGCGCTGTCGAAGGGGTCGGCAAACACGCCGATGACCGCGTCGTCGTGACGCAGCAGGATGAATTCGCGCTTGAGGCATTGGGCCAGGGTGACCCGGTCGAACACGGGGGTGGCTTGAAACAGGCTGTCGGTGTCGAGCACCGGGTAATGCAGGGTTGCGCCCAGGCACTGGATGAAAGGCATGGGGGCCAAGTCGCACAGCACCGCGAGGGCTTCGAGCATGCGCTCGCCGGAACTGTCGGCCCGGGAACGGGCCTGGGCCAATTGCTCACTGGAAAACCGGGTCGGTACACAATCCAGCGGTGGCACATCGACGACAAGGGTAAGACGATCCATGGCTTGCTCTCCAACACCCGGGGCTTAGAGCCCTGTCGGCGCGGCGAGCAATTGCGGCGGATGCCGGAACCTCTTGTCGCGCCATTACTCCCCGGTGAGCAATTGTTCGTCGTCTGGCGCTGTGGAGGCCGAGTTACTTCGTCGGCGATCTGCAAGCACCCAACTACCGTCGTACAACTGCAGCGGGAAACTTTCGATCCTGCTCTGGCGTCGTTCGACAAAGCCTTCGCTACTGCTCACACCCGCTTTGGGTTCGCGCTGGCGCCCCAGAAGGTCAAGTACTGCACGCGCCAGTTCCGCCAACGGAAAGGGTTTGAACAGGATGTGGCTGACTCCCAGTTGCCGGGCCCTTTCGCAAACCTCTGCGGTGGGGTGCCCCGTGATCAGCACAAAATGACACTTCCTGTTCTGGCGGATGGCATCGAGCACCTCAAAGCCTTCCATATCGGGCAAGCGGTAATCGAACACCATCACATCGGGTGCGAAATCGCCTGCTTCAGCGATTCCGTGCGCACCGTCGTGAGCAATCCGGACTTCCAGCGCTTGCGCCTGCAGGTAACCCTGGAGGTTTTCCGCCAGCAGCTGTTCGTCATCAACAACCAGTACTTTGTTTAACAAGGTGGACTCCTTGAAACCGCAGGTCCGAGTTCCGAACCTGGCGGAGTGCGCGCCTTGATAGGTCTAACGCACACTTCATGCCAGGCTGAGTGCCGGTAATTTTATGTATTCATGTCCTTGAATTTAAAAGCAATGCCTTTGCGCCCATATGCCCCACCCCCCAAAAGCGGGGGAAAGCGAACGGATACGCATCGACGCTTTTCCCCCACAGTTGGGGAAAGCTCACTCGTCGTCAATCCGTTCGATCCGATTGCTTGCGCGCAGCTGCGCCAGGGCCTGCAGACGAGCCTGGACCTGTTTCTGTCGGGCAAGGTAAGCCCGAACCATGTCAAGTCCCTGCTCTTGTGTGACATCGGCAGCCTCCAATCGGTTCTGCAACTGAATCAAATGCCAGCCAACCGCCGTGCGCACCGGCTCGCTGACGGCACCGGGTGCCAGGGCAAAGGCCGCGGCTTCGAACTCCGGCAACATGCGCCCCCGGGTAAAGTACCCCAGATCGCCGCCTGCGCTGGCCGACGCGTCTTCGGAACCGCTGCGGGCGACGCTGGCAAAATCGGCACCGTCGCGAATCGTGGTGCGCATCGCCTCCAAGCGTAGTCTCGCGGCCTCGACTGTGGAAGCATCCGCCCCCTGAGGCACTTTGATCAGGATATGCCTGACCTGGATCTCCTCGGGCCGGCTCATTTCGGCGCGGTGCTCCTGATAAAACGCCTGCACCTGTTTTTCGTCCGGCGCGTCTGCCTTGGTGAGTTCGGCAAACATCTGTTGCGCCGCCAGATCACGGCGGGTGTATTCGATGTAGCCGGCCTCATCGAAACCGGCGTCCTCCAGGCGTCGGGCGAACACCTGTGCGCCCCCCATGGCCTGGCGGGTCTGGGCCACCTGGTCGTGCACCGTGGCATCGCTGACCACCACCCCGCGCTTGACCGCTTCCTGCCAGAGCAGCTCCTTGTCAATCAGGGCGTCCAGCGCCGCCTTGCGCAGCTGCTTGTAGGCGCTGGGACTGCGGATGCTGGCAACCGCCCGGCCCTGATCCTCCAGGTATTCGGCGAAATAACGCTCCAGGCGCAGCTGGGAAATTTCCTCGCCATTGACCCTCGCCACCGCCGGGCCATTGCTGCAAAACGCGGCGGGCACCCACAGGGTCAATAGCACCAACACAGTCGCAAGTTTCATCTTCGGCCTCCGGATCAGGGCGTGGCGGCAATGGGTTTGTAGGGGGCAACCAGATAGAAGCGCTGGTCTGGCAGGTCCACGGTGACCACATGGGCGCCGTTCAGGCCCAAGCGTCGACCCGGCCCGAAACTGATCAGTGGGGTCAGGCCGGTATCGAAGTCGTGCAGGGCTTCCAGGGCACTGATCAGTTTTTCCCGGCTGGCATCGCGCCCCGCCTGTTTCATGCCCTCGCTGAGCAGCATCATCGAACTGTAGGCACCGACCTGCAGCACCGCGTGTTCGCCGCCGAGCTTCTGGCGCTCGCGCAGTTGCGTCAGGGCAGTGCGCCCGGTCATCGTCCAGTCGCTGGGCACGAAGGGGTAGGCCAGGAACACCCGCCGGGAAAAACCGCTGGGCACCTGCAACAGATCCCCCGCCACCTGATTCGAGGCGGCGAACAGGTAGGGCACCTGGCCTGCGGTCTGCAAGCGCTCGGCCAGGCGACTGAAACCGCCGCTGCTGCCCATGTAGAACACCGAGCGCGAGCCCAATGGCAACTCGTCCTGCGCCGATTCATAGGGTTGCAGGCGCACTTTCTGCCAGTCGTTGTCCTGCAGGTATTGGGCAAGTTTCTCGGCTGCCAAACGCTGGCCCGGCTCGTTCGGGTAGGCGATCAGCGTGGGGCCTTGCAGTACGCGCAGGCTGGTGGCGGCGTAGTTGGCCAGGGCGATCATCTGTTCACGCAGCCCCGGCAGCGGTTCGAAAATCTGTCGGCTGGCCTGGGCCGTGCCCTGCAATGACAGCGGCCCGATCAGCGGCACGCCGGCCTGTTCCAGACGCGGCGCCAGCTCCGCATCCAGCGCCGGCACCAGCGGTGCGACCAAAGCGAAAACCTGCTCCTGTTCGATCAACTGGTCGAGCGCATGTTCGGCGCTGGCACGGTCGGGCCCCGGGTCAAGGATGGTCAGGCGCACCTGCCGGCCGTGAATCCCCCCGGCTTCGTTGATCCGCGCCACGCTGCCCCTGAGCACCGCCGCCACGGTAAGGCCCTCCTCGCCCAGCACGCCAGTACTCGGCAGCAAGGTGCCCAAGTGCAGGCTGTCGGGGCTCAGGCCCGGATCGCGCTCATCGGCCAGGCGCTTGAGGTACGCCGTCAGGTTGCGTTGATCGCTCATCGACAGCACGAACCGCGGCATCGCCGCATCGAGCCGGTTGTTGCCCGGGTCGCGTCCCTCCTGGATCGCACGGGCCATCGTGCCCTCGGTGTAGGGCGGGTAGGCTCGCCCGTTGACCTGCTGTTGACCGTAGGTGCTGGTCAGCCGCGACCAACTCAAATCCGGCGGCCGCACCCCGCCTTCCGGGCGCCCCAGGCCATCGCTGCCGTGGCAGTTGGCGCACGGCAGACTGGTGGCCGGCAGCAGCATGCCCGCCGCCCCGATCCGGGCCATGATCGGCTCACCGCTGGCCGATACACCTTCGCGGTACAGCCGTTTGCCGGCGCTTTCGCTGGGCGTCAGCGATAACGCCTGGGCGCTCAGGCTGATGCCACCCAGGATAAGCAGGCCGAGGATCAGGGCATTTCTCATGGCCCGCACTCAACGGCCGGCCACGGGCATTGCCAGCAACTGCAAGCGCTGGGCAATGGCGGCGGCCGGGGCATCGGGACGGATCTTGCTCCAGCGCTTGTTCGCCACGTCACCGACGATCAACTGGGTGGAGTGCTGCTCGGGGGACGGTATGACCTGGCCGATACGTCCCAGGACCAGGTCCATTTGCGCTTTGTCGCCGGTAAGAAAAAGCCAGTGGGGCTCATCGACGCCCTGCTTCAAGGTGTAAGCCTTGAGTACCGCCGGGGTGTCCCGCAGCGGATCACTGGTAAGGGAGATAAAGGTGATGCCGTCCGCCTTGTCGCCCAGCACTTCGCGCACTTGCTTGAGTTTCTGGGTGATCAAGGGGCAGGCATCAGTGCAACTGGTGAAAATCACATTGAGCAGCACCACACGGTTGTGCAGCGCGTCGCTGTAGAAACGCAGGGTATTGCCGTTCTGGTCCTGCAACGGCGTGTCGGTGAACCAGGTCTTGGCATCGCGGGTACCACCGGCCGGCTGCGCGGCGGCTGCCACCGTGTCGGAGGCAGGCGCCGCTTGCTCATGCCCTTCATGGGCCATGGCTACCGGGTTCAAGAGGCAGGAGCAGAGGCTCAGGGCGATCCAGTCGAGAAGTCTCATGGCTGATGCTCCATGGCGATGGCGGTGTGTTTGGCATGGGCGTTGCGTTCACCGCTGAGCTTCTCCACTTGCCGGGTCAATATGGCCGGGTCGGTGAAGCCGTAGTAGCGGGTCCAGTGGCGGCTGTTGCCGTCCCCCACGAGGATCAGCGGCGCATGATTCTTGAAGTCGCCACTGAAGCTGCCCAGGCCCTTGAGGGTTTCGTTGACCGACTGGGTGGAGCCGGTCAACCAGCTCCAGCCCGGGCCGTTCTGGAACGTGCGGGCGTAATCGTTCAGGCGCTTGGCGTCATCGCGCTGCGGATCGATGCTGATCGACACCAGTTGCACCTCGGTGCCGACCCTTGCCCCCAGCTGTTTCTGCACCTTGCCCATGATCGAGGACACCACCGGGCAGACCGTGGTGCAACTGGTGTAGATAAAGCTCATGACCACGATCTTGTCGGCCACCAGATCTTTTTCCAGGCGTACGCTTTTGCCGTTCTGGTCCACCAGCGCGACGTCGGCGAACTTGACCTGGGCGGTCTCGGAGCTGGCGCTCTTGGCCGCCATGGTGTGGCCGGCATGTTCATCGGCCGAATGGGCCAGGGCCTGGCCGATGCTGGCGGCCAGCAGGCAGAGCGTCAGCAGTCCGTGATGTGCGAATCGGTTCATGTCGATGCCCTCTTCAATAAGCTTGGCCGGGAGTCACCCGAACGCTGGCAAAAGTCTGGTCGTCGAAACTTGCGCCCAGGGACGCCGCACGTACGTGCAGGTACCAGGCGCCTTTCTGGTCAAGGGTGATCGGGGCTTCATAGATGCCATTGCCGACGTCCAGTGCCGCGACGTACTGCGGCCGTGAACTGGGCGCCAGGAAGTAGCGCACTTGCACGTCCTTGACCCCGCTGCGCTGGACCTTCTGCTTGCCCTGGACGATGCGAAAGCGCACGACATAAGGGCTGCCCAGGGCGGCCGTGGTCTTGTCGAGCATGAACTCGACTTTCGGCACGCCGGCGACGGGTCCGAGCTTGTTGTTCGGCTCAACCACGGCGCTGAAGCAATGGATGATGTTGGGCTGGTTGAGCAGGAACGCCACGTCGAAGCGCCCTGCCGCCGGCAGCTTGATCCGCGCGCTGTACAGCCCCGGCTCGACTTCGCGCAGACTGCGGTCGATGACCAGCGCCGCCCGCGCCACTTGCCCGCGGTTGGGATAGCCGGACATCGGCGCATTCATGCCTTCGGCGTAGAAGTAGGTGGTGTTGTCCACTGGGTTGACCACAAACACCGCGTTGTCGTCCCGCGACACGGCCAGGCTCGACGCCAGCGGCAGGTCACCGGCCAGCCGCGGCGGCTGCGGCCCGGCTTCGAAGCCCTGACTGATTGGCTTGCGGCCCTCACCCAGGGACGCCAGGTTGATCATCGTCACCTTGGCCGAGGCCAGTCCGCGCACATAGGCATAGGCCTTGGTGAACACCACTTGATAGGGTTCGGCAGACACGTCCAGTTCATGGATCAGCGAATCGGTGGCGGCGTCGATCACCGCCGCCTGGTTCTCCAGGGTATTGAGCACGATGCCGAAACGGCCGTCGGCGCTGAAGCCCATCGGGCCCAGACCCTGCTTGATCTTGATCACCCGCCGCACCGACTGGTTCGCGGCGTCGACCACGGTGACCGTGCCGTCCTTGCCATCGGCCACATAGGCCGCGCCGGACAGTGGCGAGTACACCACCGACAGTGGGTGCGAACCGGTCTTGAGCTGCTTGACGATGGTCAAGGTGGCGACATCGATGAGGCTGACCGTGCCGTCGTCGCGGTTGGTGACAAAGGCGAAGCGGCTGTCCTTGCTGAAGGCGATTTCGTGGTGGCCGCTGCCGGTCGCCAGGTGCTTGAGGGTCTTGAGGCTGGCGGTGTCGATCACCGTGACCCCGGAGAGCTCGGCCGACGGGGCATTGTTGCCGACCCACAGCAGGCGCTCGTCCGGTTGCAAGGCCACGCGCACCGGGTTGCTGCCGGCGGCCACCGAGTCGAGCAACTTGAATTGCTCACTGTCGATCACCGCGACTTCGCCCGCCGTCGGCATCGACACGAACACCCGTTTGTTGTCCCGGGGGGTGACCCAATCCATCGGCGGTTGCTTGATATCGATGCGGGTCATGGTGCTGGTGATGCCGCCCACCGAGACGGACGGGTCGACCACCGAGACGCTGGCATCGCGGTTCATCACCATCAGGAAATAGCTGTTGAGATCGAGCAGCGGCCGTGCGCCGATACTTGATTTGAGGAACACCCCGACCCGGGCCTTGCAGCTCTGTTCGCGGCCCTGGGCCTGGTCGGCGGCGACGGTTTCGGGGTCGATCCAGGCACCGGGGGCGACGCCCGCCAGGGGTTGGCCCGAGGCTTTGTCGGTGACTTTGAAGCGCACGTCGGCAAATTCACCCTCGCGCAACACGCCGCTTTCGGTCAGCGGCCGCACCTCAAGCGCCACCGACACGCCGTCACGCTCAAGCGTCTGGCCGGTCCAGGTGTCGGGTAGCGCGATGTCGCTGAGCTGGGTTGGAGGCGACGTGCGCCACACCCCGAGCCAGATCAGCGCTACCCCGACGACGAGGCCAACGCTGGCGATTTTGATGGTCCTGTTCATGTCACTCTCCCCTTTTACAGATCTCTGCCTGCCTCACCGCCCCCTGTAGGAGCTGGCTTGCCAGCGAAGGCGTCAGCACATCCAATATTCATGTGCCTGACACTCCGCTTTCGCTGGCAAGCCAGCCCCTACAGGGGTTGCGTTGTTTCCTGCCCTACGGCGCTGGCGCCGGTTCCGGGTCATTGGTCACCCGCAACAGCCCCCACAACCCGGAGGTGTTGCCATAGGCGCCGTAGTCGCGGAACAGGTAGTCACCCGGTATCGCGTTGACCCCACCGGCGCTCGGCAGCATGAAGCTGAAGTGCGCTGCCGGCAGGACGCTCTCGCGGGCGCCGATGTACATCGACATCGGGTTGTAGCCAAACTTCACCGAACCCACGCCTGGGGTGCCCATTGGGTAGCCACCGGTATCGCTCTTCTCTGACAGGAACGGGTTGGTCGACCAGACGTGACCGTCAAGCTGGAAGGTCGTACCGCGACTGCCGCCGGTAGGCATCAGGATGTGCGTACGGAACGGCTGCCCCGGCTTGGCGTAGAGCACCGGTGTTTGCGGATCGCCACCCACCAGCGCATTGCTGTAGGCCATGTGCGCATTCGCCATGTCGCCGTAGCCCGCGCCGTCGGCATGGCCGAAGGGTGCATCCGGGGCCAGGCCGAAGCGGTACCACATCGGTTCGGTCTTGTAGTTGATGGCCATGCTCGAGTTGTCCTGCGGATCGGTCGGCACGCCGAACCCTTCCGCGGCAATCCCTTCCACTGGCCGCCCATTGGCCCAGCGAGTGTTCAAGGCCTTTTGCCAGACCATCGCAAAGTCGCGGTAGCTGGTTTGCCCAGGGGCGGTGACGGTTGCATTGACCTTGCGCGTGTCGTCAACCCAGGTGGCGCCCATCGGCAGGATGCTCATCGCCCCGGCCAGGCCTTTTTGCGACTGCTTGATCACGTCCGCCGGGGTGATGTTCAAGCCGCCGAACTCGATCGCCGTGGCATTGATGTTGTCGACATTGCGCCCCAGTTGCGTGATCGGCTTGCCTTCACGCTCCAGGTGCCCGGCGTAGTACTGATAGGTACGGGTCGGGTAGGCCCCGCTGCTGCCGACACGCGGTGGCACGGTCTGGGTCGGGTTGGCGCCGATGTTGGTGCCGTCGGATTTGGTGATGTCGTACGCCAGCAATTGCGCGTGCAGCCCCACGTGGCTCGACGGCCGCATCAGGTTGTTGCTGAAGGTGGTCGAACCGCCGCTGCTGTTGCGATCACGCTTGACCATGCCTTGCATCACCGCGGTCTGGGTCAGGTCCGGCATCACACTCGGCAGACGGTTTTCCAGGGTGACGTTGATGCAATCACCGGCCGCTGCGCGCAGCACCAGGGGTTCGACAGGCACACCGGGCTTGAGCTTGCCGGTGGTTGGGTCGAGGTCGGCCTTGCGCACGTACAGGATTGCGGTCGGGTCATGCAGCGGCCCGCTTTGCCCGCCGATGGTGATGGTTTCACCGTCTTCAGGATCGGTCACGGTGACCTGAGGAATACTCACGGTCCGCGAGTTGAACACCAGGGTACCGCCGGCCGGATTCAACGGGCCGCCGACATGCTGGCCAAGGCCCGCCGGGTCACCGAGGGTCAAGCCCAACGGGTTGCCAAGGATGTCGTTGGCCAGCGCCGCGACCACTTCATAGTTGCGCTGCGGAGTCGGCCGGGTGCCGATGCCGTTGGGGTTGGCTCCGTACCGTGGGCAGATGCCGTCGAAAGCCACGGTGTTGCGCATACCGGTCGGCTTGGCGTTGTTGGGCAGCGCGAACAGATCGCTGCGTTGCGCGGTGTAGTTGCGCATCACGCCCCAGATTCCGCTCCAGTAACCTTCAATGGACGCATCCATCGAGTACAGGTAGTCACCGGTGGTGGCAGCCGAACTGGACAGCATCGAGACCGGTGCAATGAAGCCCATCTGCTCGGAGATGCCGATCATCTGCGACGCGCGCCAGCCAGAGTTGGAGCTGCTGCCGAAGCCGGAGCCGCTTTGCAGCCACTTCACGCCGTGCAGGGTGACGTTGTGCTCCTCTTCGTGACCGCCGGCATGCACCCGCAGCCGCACGTTGTCGCCGGTGTAGGTGCGCAGCATCGGGGTGAACGGGTCGCCAGGTTCGGCCCCGCCCTTGTTGATGTGCGGCGGGAACAGCGTGGTACCTCCGGTGGGGCCGGTGGCCGCGGTGATCAGGTTCGGCGCCAGGTTCATCGCCGGGATCGCACGGTCAGTACGGCTTTGCATGGCGTACGCCAGGTCGCCGCCCAGGCCGTCGGCCTGCATGCCGCGCTTGCCGTCCGGGCCGACCTTGTTCGGGTCGTATACCCGCAAGGCCAGCGGTTCGTTGCGGTAATTGACCACGAACATGCCCGGGTCATCGACCGAGATGGCTTGTGGGCATGGCCGGCTCGGGCAGCCGGGAACCATGCCGCCCTGCACTTCGATAATGCCGTCGAGCAGGGTACTGGCGTTATTACGCACGGGCGGGTTGATCGCGTAGCGGAAGCTGTCGGCGGTGGCCGGGAAGCTTTGCGCATTCGGCTTACCGTCAGGCCCGGCGCCCACGTACACACCGGCTTCATAGGCGTGCTGGAAGTCGCTGTATTCGAGGAAGAACTCACGGAAGCTGTCGTTCTTGCCGTCGCCGTCCAGGTCACCGGTGGAAATCACCGCTTGCCACGAAGTCGGCCCACCGTCCTGGCGCGCGCCGCTGTACAGCGGCTCGCCGGTTTCGGCGTGGAACCAGGTGGAGCCGGCAGGTTCTGCCAGCACGGTGGCGTACAGGCCGATCTGTTGGTGCGTCGATGGGCCGAGGTGGTCGTGGGTAAAGATGGTGCCCAGGCCACGGTCGACGCCTTTGGCGTTGACCACAGGGTCGACGAACCAACGCTGCATCGCGGTACGCGCACCGACCCAGTCAGCCCGGCCAAATTGGCCGAAGTACGGGTGGTTCCTGGCTTTCGGGCAAGCCGGCGTGCCATCGCGTGGGTCGCTGTCCTGGCACTGGTTGAACCCGCGGATGGCCTGGATGCGTTCTTGCACCGCACCTGGGGAGAGTACGCCGTCCTCGTAGTTCCAGCCGTTGGACGAGCCATCGGCAGCCACCAGGTCCCACTTGGGCAGGTGAATGTGCTGGCCGATCACATCGGTCGGCGTGCGTACCTGATAGTCGTCCATCTCATAGGTGGCCGGCACCAGGTTGGTTTGCTGGTACTGCACGCAGTCGAAGGTGTTCATGCGCATCACCAGGGGTTCTGGCGGACGCTGCTTGGTGATCACAGGCCAAGCGTCTTCCCAGAGCGCCAGGATGCGCGCTTGCGGGAAGTGGTAGCCGACCTTGTTGTACACCGCGTCGAACTGGATGTTGGCCGCCTTGTAGATGCGCGGACGGTCGGCGGTGAAGCTCGAGGCGCCGATGAACGACATGCCGTCGAGCCGCTCGCCACTGTTGAACTCACCGGTGCCGGCGCTGCTGCTCAGGCGTTTTTGCCGGTCGTCCATGCATGGTTCGTAGAACGGCGCACCGGCCATCGGCAAGGCGCCGTTGGTGCGGAAGGCCCGGGCCACGATTTGATTGCCCGGCAACAGGGCGAAGCTGGGGTGGTCCTTTTTGGCGTGGAACGCCATCGCTGCTTGCTCGACTTCGGTGCCCTCTTCCGGCAGGTAGATCGGCTTGGCTCGCGTCACCGTCTTTGAGAAATCCAGCGACGTGGTAATGGTTTCGGCCTCGCCACCGGCGGAGACGCCGTCCAGCGCATGACGCCCAAGGCCGCCGTCCCAGCCACCGGACTGCGCCGGGTCAAGGTTGGCCCACAAGGCGTTGCCGGTTGCTTTCAAGGCCTGCGCCGTGGCGGCGTCGAGCATGTCCAGCGGCGGAGTCGGTGGGCGTTGGCCGACCGAGCTTTCCATGCCGCCGATCCAGAATGGATAGCCTGGGTTTTTCAGTGTGCCATCGGCGTTGCGGTTGGCTTCGCTGCGATCCACCAGCGCCAGGGAACCGATGGCCTGGGCGCCACCGCTGCCGCCATGGTGCTCGCCGTCATCGTCGTCTTCTTCATCGTCATCGTCGTTGGCGGCCACCAGGGTTTCGCCGATTTTCGGTACGACCGCGACTTTGCCTGGCATCGGCGCCATGGCTTTGCCAGGCAGCGGTACCACCGCCGGGATCGGCGTGCCGGCAACGATCTCGCCATCAGGCAAGGCCCGTGCGCCAGCGGCGGGTTTACCGCTGCGCAGGGCATAAGGCTCACTGTGGAAACCGTCCGGTCCTTGTTGCGACACCTCCAGCTTGGTGCCTTCTTCGAACACGTCGTGCACCCGCCACATGGCCCACATGCCTTGGGCGAAGTGCGGGTAGAAGTGGCAGTGATAGATCGCATCGCCCGCTACCCGATTGCGGTTGCCCGAACCGCCGTTGGCAATTTCATAGGTGTAGCCGGCACCCGGGCCGATGCCCTGGGCGTCTACATAGTCGGAGTTGTCATCGTTGGGGTTGAACAGCCACTGATGCCCGTGCAGGTGGAAGATGTGCTGCTCATGGCCGTTGTGGGTGTTGCGGAATTTGACGAAGTCACCGATGTAGCTGTGGTTGACGTTGGACGGCTCGGACGGATACAGCGCCATGGTCGCCTTGACGCCCACCTGATCGGCGTTCGGTGTCTGCCCGGGGGTGATGCCTTCCAGGCCGGCGTTGGCCGGTACGTCCACCAGCATCGCCACGTCGCCGACGGTGTGGGAGCTGAGGAAGAATTCTTCGTAGGCGCAGGACAGGCAATCGTGCATCGGGCCTACGCCGAGACGGTTGGCCACCACTTCGGCACCCATGCCGCCGGAGCCATAGTTGATCATGAACGAATCGCGGGTCGGCTCCAGCACGTGGGCCATCACAGGGTCCGCCCAGTAGGCGGGGAAGGCCTGGGTCGCGGCGGTTTCATCCTGGAACTGTGAGGCGAAATCGCGGAACGGCTCCAGTCGATTGGGCAGCGCCGGGTTGCGCTTGCCTACGGCTTCCAGCGGATAGGTCGAGGGCGGGAAGCTGCCATCGGCGTTGCTGCCCATGACGATCGCGTCGCTTTCGCTGGAAATGATTTCATTGCCGTCGACCATGTTGATGATCGGCGTGCCGGCCTTGCCTTCACGGATCCACGGCTCGCGTTGCGGATAACGCGCCTGGTAATCGACGATCGGCTGACCGGCCGGGGTGCGGCCGGTGGTGGCCAGGCGCATTTCTTCTTCGGTCACGGTGTTGCGGTAAGTGCGACCGCCCTTGGGCACCACCACGACTTGGCCGAACAAACCGTTGGCCACGTTGCCGGCCGCACCTTCGCCACCGAAGGTTGCGCCACGGCTGCTGACGGCGAACACACCCTCGCGCTCGGCGTACAAGGTGTAGGAACGGCTGGCACCCGGTGCGATCAGGCTGTTGGCATTGCGTCCGGTGAACGAGGCGATGTCGTCGATGCTGTTGACCGCTTGCATGCCGTTGACCTGGAAACCGACATGGCGGTCGGCAACTTGCTCGTCGACCTTGAAGTTTTCGTTGTTGCCGATTTCGATGCCTTCTTCTTCCTCGCCCCCCTCTTCCTCGCCACCGTCGTGGGAACCGGGGTTGGCCTGGTAGGCCAGCAGGTTCTGCAGGTTGATGGTCAGGCAGTCACCGGCGGCCACCCGCAGCACCAGCGGACGCGGACGCTTGTCGGGGCGCAGTGAAACCTTGCCCGGCACCGCCGCTCCGCCCTGGGCCAGAGAGATGTCATGGTCATCGACCACATCGCGGCGCAGGGCGAACATCATGCCGTTGACGTTCTGCGCCCCCAGGCGGTTGAACATCAGCGGCTGGTCCAGCGTCACGACGTTGGCCACCAGGTTGCGTTCACAACGCGCGGCGGCCTCGGCCAGCTCGACGCCAAGCATGGAAGCGGCGAACAGCAGGAAACTGAGCAGGGATGGAGCGTGGAATATGCCGGTCATGATCACGGGCCTCACTGTGGGCGCTCACAGGGAATAATTCTCGACAAAACCCCTTGAGCAATCTGTATGCCATAAAAAATTTACTTGTTTTTCAACCAGTTAAAGTCGCCACTTAATTCATCGGGGGATATTCCCCATTTATTCCCCACTTTTTTGCCGGGGCCACCATGCCCCACTGTTGGGGAAATCCGCCCCAGGCTGTGCGGTCACAAAGGGGCATCCGCTGCCAGCCCCTGAAGACGCCGGTACTGGCGCAACACGCTGGGCACATAACGCTGGGTTTCGGCGAACGGCGGGATCACGCCGCCACGGCTGAGCACCGCTTGGGGACCGGCGTTGTAGGCGGCTACGGCGAGGGCGATGTCGTTGTCGAACATGGTCATCAGGCGCTTGAGATATTTGGCCCCGCCCTGGATGTTGGCCTTGGGGTCGTAGACGTTTTTCACGCCGAGCTCGCGGGCGGTGTCAGGCATCAGCTGCATCAACCCGCCCGCGCCCTTGGGTGATACGGCGCTGGCGTTGTAGCTGGATTCGGCCTGGATCACCGCGTGCAGCAACGCCGCCGGCAGCTGGTTGTCCGTGGCCGCCTTCGATACCAGTTCGGCATAGGGCCTGGCGGCAATCATTTGCGGCTGCTGATCGAGGCTGGACACAGACGCTTCGACCTCACGGACCACCCGTTCGTACTGGCGTCCGGGGCGATGGACATTGGACAAGACGAAGTCACCCTTGGCGTCCCTGGAAACGAATACATCGGCCTGCGCTGTGCCTGCCAGCAGCATCACGCCGAGCAGTCCTGTGGTGAGAGTTTTCATTGTTCTACCTCCCCTGACCGGCCCCGAAAAATGGGGGTAATGCCCCAATGGCCGGTCGCATATCAGCCATACGCAAGCACTGTGCCGAAAGCGCAAGCGGCCGTAATACGGGGGTTGCAGGAGGATGCCCGGCGCTTGTCCGGGCCTGTGCATGGCAATTGCATAAGCCTTTCTCGCGACCCTTCTGCCGACTGTGTGAGGTCATCATGAAACAGCGTCTGCGTTTCGCCC
Organism: Pseudomonas sp. NPDC087336; assembly: GCF_044744285.1. Taxonomy (NCBI): domain Bacteria; kingdom Pseudomonadati; phylum Pseudomonadota; class Gammaproteobacteria; order Pseudomonadales; family Pseudomonadaceae; genus Pseudomonas; species Pseudomonas sp. NPDC087336. The sequence goes on from NZ_JBIUYA010000007.1 coordinate 243,079, forward strand.
CGCGTGCTTTTTCCCTTCGAGCCGAGCGCGGGTTCACATTGCTTGAACTGTTGGTGGTGCTGGTGGTGCTGGGGCTGTTGGCCGGGATCGTCGCGCCGAAGTATTTCGCGCAACTGGGCCGCTCCGAAGTGAAAGTGGCCAAGGCGCAAATAGAAGGCCTGGGCAAGGCCCTGGACCTGTACCGCCTGGAGGTCGGCCATTACCCGTCGACCGAGCAGGGTTTGCAGGCACTGGTCACCGCCCCCAGCGACGAAACCCGCTGGACCGGCCCTTACTTGCAGAAAAAACTGCCGCAAGATCCGTGGGGCCGTAACTACACGTACCGCTACCCCGGAGAAAACGGCGAGTACGACCTGCTGTCCATGGGCAAGGACGGCCAACCCGGCGGCGAAGGCGAAAACGCCGAAGTCACCAGTTGGCAATGACGGGAATGGCGACCATGCGTTTTCACCTCAAGGCGGTAGGCAAGGCCGGTGTGGTTTCAATGACCGTCGAGGCGCCGGGCGACAGCGAAGCCCGGCGCATCGCCGAAGACCAGGGGCTGCGGGTGGTCAGCCTGCACGCCGAGCGACACTGGCGGGCACTGCGTCTCAAGCAGCGCGAGACCTTCAACCTGGTACTGTTCAGCCAGGAACTGACCACCCTGCTCAATGCCGGCCTGCCGCTGATCGATGCGCTGGAAAGCCTGGCGGAAAAAGAGAATGCGCCACAGGCCCGCAAGACCCTGAGTGAACTGGTGCGCCTGCTCTATGAAGGCAAATCGTTTTCCCAGGCCTTGGCCCAACTGTCGGCGGTGTTCCCGCCGCTGTACGTGGCATTGGTCCAGTCCAGCGAGAAAACCGGTGCCGTGGGCGATGCGCTGGGACGCTATGTCAGCTATCGCCAGCGCATGGACGAGGTTCGCCAGAAGATCGTCAGCGCGTCGATCTACCCCATGCTGTTGCTGGTGGTGGGCGGTGGCGTGGTGTTGTTCCTGATGGGGTATGTGGTGCCGCGCTTCAGCCTGGTGTTCGAAGGGCTGGGGTCGAACCTGCCGTGGCTGTCGCAGATCCTGATGAGCAGCGGCATGTTCCTGCATGCCCACCAGGGCGAATTCTTTGGCGCACTGGGCACGATCGTCATCGTCCTCGCCCTCCTCCAGCGGCAACCGGCCTTTCGTCGGGGTTTGGACCGCCTGATCGAAAAACTCCCGGCGGTGCACCAGCGCATCTTCATGTACGAACTGGCGCGTTTCTACCGTTCCCTGGGGATCCTGCTGCAAGGCGGCATCCCGCTCGTCACCGCCATGGGCATGGTTCGCAACCTGCTCACTCCCGCCTCCCGATTGCGCCTGGACCAGGCCTGCGAACGGGTGCGTGAGGGGCAGTCGTTGTCGACGGCGCTGGAACTCAATCACCTGGTGACCCCGGTGTCCCTGCGCCTGCTGCGCGCCGGCGAGCAGTCCGGCAACCTCGGGCAGATGATGGAGCGCAGTGCCGACTTCTACGACGAAGAAATCAGCCGCTGGATCGAATGGTTCGTACGCCTGTTCGAACCCTTGCTCATGACCTTCATCGGACTGCTGATCGGGGTGATCGTGATTTTGATGTACATCCCGATTTTCGAGCTGGCTTCGAGCATCCACTGATGCCTCTGGGACGGGCCTGCGCGGGAAGTCGCCGTTTTTTTCAAGGTGATAACGAATAAAGCGGCACCTTGACGTGTTTACCCACTGAATATGGCAGCACGTTGCAATGTTCATCAACGTTCCAACTTGAATTAAAAGACGGAGAACGACATGCACATCAACAAGCTATTACTGGCAGTAGCAATTGGCGCGATCTTATCGGCGTCTACCGTGCTGATTCCGGACAGCCTGTCCGGGGTATCGAGCGCTCAGGCGAAAGAAGGCGGAAGTGGCGGTGGTGGTGGCGGCCACGGTGGTGGCGGCGGTAGTGGTGGCGGTGGCGGCGGTCACGGTGGGGGCGGCGGTAGTGGTGGTGGCGGCGGCGGTCACGGTGGTGGCGGCGGTAGTGGTGGTGGTGGCGGCGGTCACGGTGGTGGCAGTGGTGGCGGTGGCGGTGGCGGTGGAAATGGCGGTGGCCACGGCGGCAATAGCGCCGGCAGCGGTCATGGCGGCAGCGACCATGCTTCCGGGCATTCCGGCAGCACAGCCTCGAACTCCGGACGCAGCGGCACCCATTCCGAACCGGGTGACGACCATGGCGTGCATCAGGCCGGGCATGACGACAATGGGGTTCACCGCTCCGGCGAGGTAGGCGACGACCACGGCGTGCACCGTGCCGGCGAAGTGGGTGACGATCGCGGCCTGCATGCCGCTGGCGAGCCGGGTGACGATCGCGGCGTCCACGTCGGTGGCGAACCGGGTGACGACAAACGCGTCAACTGACGTGTGAAACCCGTTGTAGGAGCGAGCTTGCTCGCGAAGGCGCAGTGTCAGGCGATATCAATATCGAATGTCATGACGCCTTCGCGAGCAAGCTCGGCTCCTACAAGCGGTTGTGTGAATCGTCCAGGCGCTCGCGTAAAAACTCGATCAACGCCTGCACCGGTCGCGAGGACTGTCGATGTTGCGGATACACCGCCGATAACGTCAGCGGTTGCGGTCGAAACTCATCCAATACCGCCACCAACCGCCCATCTTTCAATGCCGAACCGACGATAAACGTCGGCAAATAGGTAATCCCCATCCCGGCAATCGCCGCGTCCTTGAGCAACTCGCCATTGTTGACCCGCATTCGCCCCGTGACGTTGACCATCAACGGCTTGCCCTGCCCTTCGAAGCGCCATTGCACCTGACGCCCGTGGCCATAAGGCAGGCAGTCATGCTGGTGCAAATCTTCGGGTTTGACCGGCGTGCCGCGCTCCGCCAGGTAAGCCGGGCTGGCGCAGTACACACGCTGGATCGAGGCGATGCGCCGCGCGATCAGCGTCGAGTCCTCCAATATTCCGATGCGCAGTGCCAGGTCATAGCCTTCAGCGAGCAGATCCACCGGGCGATCGCTCAAGTCCACTTCCACCGTGACATCCCGATAGCGCTGCAAAAACTGCGGCAACAAACACCCAAGGTGCGCCAGCGCAAACGACAGCGGCGCACTCACGCGCAGGGTCCCGCGCGGCTCGGTGGTCTGCCCGGCGATACCCTGCTCCACCTGCTCGACTTCACCCAGCAAGCGCAAGGCCGATTCGTAGTAGCTCTGCCCCAATGGCGTGACATCCAGCCGTCGGGTCGAGCGATTGAGCAGTCGCACGCCCAGTCGCTCTTCGAGCTGCATCAAGCGTCGACTGACAAACTGCTTGGACAGCCCCAGCTGATCGGCGGCGGCGGTGAAGCTGCCGGAGTCCATCACCTGGCAAAAAATTCGCATATCTTCGAACGGGTTCATTGTCATGCCTTTGGTTGACAGTCAGGCACTTTATAGCGACTTCTCCCCTTTTTATCACCCTATCGCATAACGATGTGGGAGCGAGCAGGCTCGCTCCCACAAGGTTTGGCGTTTTGGCCGACGGTCTTACTTGGCGGTGAACGTGGTGTAGCTGTTGATCAGGTTACGGTAGTTCGGCAGGCGTTCGGACAGCAGGTTGGCCAGGCCTTCCATGTCGTTGCGCCAGTCGCCTTGCAGCTCGCAGGCCACGGAGAACCAGTTCAGCAGATGCGCACCGGCGGCCGACATGCGGGCCCAGGCAGCCTGCTGCACGGTGGTGTTGAAGGTGCCGGAAGCGTCCGTCACCACGAACACTTCAAAACCTTCGGCGATGGCCGACAGGGTCGGGAACGCCACGCACACGTCTGTTACCACACCGGCGATGATCAGTTGCTTGCGACCGGTGGCCTTCACGGCCTTGACGAAATCTTCGTTGTCCCAGGCGTTGATCTGGCCTGGACGGGCAATGAACGGTGCGTCCGGGAACTGCGCCTTGAGTTCCGGCACGATCGGACCATTAGGCCCTTTGTCGAAACTGGTGGTGAGGATGGTCGGCAGCTTGAAGAACTTGGCGATGTCGCCCAGGGCCAGCACGTTGTTCTTGAATTCGTTGGGCGAGAAATCCTGCACCAGCGAGATCAGGCCGGTCTGGTGATCGACCAGCAGCACAACAGCGTCATCTTTGTTCAAGCGAGAGTACGGAACGTTGCTCATGAAAAAACTCCTTGGTGGATGGATGTCACTTGCTGCGCCTGACCAGGAGGCCGGCGCTTATTGGTATTCGTCAAAAGGCAAAACACGAGCAGCCGAAGGCGCCCCAGAAACCGGCAAAATCACTGACCGGCGCATTCGACAGGCGCGCCCGCTCATGGCTGTGGGAGTGCACCGCACACGGACCACTGCACTGATGTACCTGCGCCTGCAACGGCGAATTCGGCCTCCAGTGACCCGGGACTTTCACCACTGGCGACCAGTCCGGCAGCACGGGCACGCTCGCTGGCCCCAGTTTCTCGAAATCGCCAGCGGCATACACCACCTTGCCGCCGACCACGGTCAGCACCGACTCGATCCACTTGATCGCCTCTTCCTCGACGCTGAAAAAGTCCGCGCTCAATGCCGCCACGTCCGCCAACTGCCCGACCTTGATCTGGCCTTTCTTGCCCTGTTCGGAGGAGAACCAGGCGCTGCCGTGGGTGAACAGTTCCAGGGCGGTCTGGCGCGACAGGCCCTCGGCGTGCAGTTCCAGGCCACCGACGGTGCGACCGCTGACCATCCAGTACAGCGAGGTCCAGGGGTTGTAGCTCGATACCCGCGTGGCATCGGTACCGGCGCCGACCGGCACACCTTCGGCCAGCATGCGCTTGATCGGTGGCGTGGCTTCGGCGGCCTTGGCGCCGTAGCGCTCGACGAAATATTCGCCCTGGAACGCCATGCGATCCTGAATCGCGATGCCGCCACCCAGCGCCCTCACCCGCTCGATGTTCCGTGGGGTGATGGTTTCGGCATGGTCGAAGAACCACGGCAACCCGTTGAACGCAATGTCACGGTTGACCTTCTCGAACACGTCGAGCATGCGGCTGATGGATTCGTCGTAGGTGGCGTGCAAACGGAACGGCCAGCGCTGCTCGACCAGATGGCGCACCACCGGCTCCAGTTCGTCTTCCATGCTTTGTGGCAGGTCCGGACGCGGTTCGAGGAAGTCTTCGAAATCCGCCGCCGAGAACACCAGCATCTCCCCGGCGCCGTTGTGGCGCAGGTAGTCGTCGCCCTGATGCAACTTGACGCTGCCGGTCCAGTTCTGGAAATCCGCCAGCTCTTCCTTGGGCTTCTGGGTAAACAGGTTGTAGGCGATGCGAATGGTCAGCTGCTGGTCCTTGGCCAATTGCTCAATCACCTGGTAGTCGTCCGGATAATTCTGGAAACCACCGCCGGCATCGATGGCGCTGGTCAGGCCCAGGCGATTGAGTTCGCGCATGAACTGGCGCGTCGAGTTGACCTGATATTCCAGCGGCAACTTCGGCCCCTTGGCCAGGGTCGAGTACAAAATCATCGCGTTGGGGCGCGCCACCAGCATGCCGGTGGGGTTGCCATTGGCGTCGCGCACGATCTCGCCACCGGGCGGGTTCGGCGTATCGCGGGTGTAGCCCGCCACGCGCAAGGCCGCGCGGTTGAGCAAGGCACGGTCGTACAGGTGCAGGACAAACACCGGGGTGTCCGGCGCGGCCTGGTTGAGTTCTTCGAGGGTCGGCATGCGCTTTTCGGCGAACTGGAATTCGTTCCAGCCCCCCACCACCCGCACCCATTGCGGCGTGGGTGTGCGGTCAGCCTGTTCCTTGAGCATGCGCAACGCATCGGCCAGCGACGGCACACCTTCCCAGCGCAGTTCGAGGTTGTAGTTCAGGCCGCCACGGATCAGGTGCAAGTGCGAGTCGTTGAGGCCGGGGATCACGCAACGGCCCTTGAGGTCGATCACTTGCGTGCCCGAGCCGCGCAGCGCCATGGCCTCGGCATCGCTGCCCACCGCGACAAAGCGGCCATCACGGATGGCTACCGCACTGGCGTGTGGGTTCTCACGGTCGACGGTATGAAATTGGCCATTGAACAAAATCAGATCGGCGTTCATCGCGTTTCCTTGGGCGAAGTGGATGAAGACAGCCAGGGCGCGAACAAGCGCGTCGCCATCGGCATGAACAGGTACACCACCGACAGCACGATGGTCAGGGTGATCAGGAAGGTCGCGACCACGTAATGGGAGAGCACGGCGTTGAGTTGCAACAACGGCCCCCAGAGCAACGGCACCAGCAAGGTGTGCGGCAGGATCACCAACAGTGTGACCACGGCCTGCTTCCAGCGCGGAGCCGGCGAACCCGACTCGGCCTGCGGGGTAAACCAGAATTCGTTGACCGGATTAACCTCGGTCTGGTCGCCGTCGGCCAGCATCGGCGTGGCTTCCTTGACCAGCGCCTGACGTTGCGGCGAATCGAGCCAGCGCTGCATCGCGCCGGTGGAGCAAAAGCGCAAGACGCAGGTGTACATATCAAGGCCGGCATTCTTGCCGCGCATCACGTCCACGCCCAGGTGCCCCTCCTGCTGTCCGGCGACACTGACAATGTTGCGCAGCCAGGCTTCGTAGGGCACTTCAAAACCGGCCTTGACCCGGTGTTTGATGACCAGGGTCACGACCTCCTCGAAAGGCGAGTCGGGCACGTTGGAATCAGGCATGACGCGGGGCTCCGGCGAGACAATATTGGGGGGCGAACAAACAACCGCGGGGTTGATCGCCGATATTGGGTTGGATAGTGCCGGGGCGGGGAAGGAAAAAATTGGATGTACGTGCTGTTTTTGCGGGGGGGACGCGTTGCCACGGAACAGCTCGCTCCCACAGTAGACCAGGTACAGCCATAAGAGATTGGTCGGCTGTAAGGCCGCCATCGCTGGCAAGCCAGCTCCCACAGGGGGTCCGGTACATCCGCCGGGTCGGCTGGCAGGCCGCCTTCGCGGGCAAGCCCGCTCCCACAGTGAGCCGGTATACACCCACTGCTCTTCACCACTCATCAGGCCGAGCGTTAGCTCGCCTTCAGCTTTTGATCTTGATCCACCCGCCCCTTCGGGAGGCTGAGCGCAGGTGTTCATCCGGAGAGTGGCGCGCAGCGCCGTTCGACGAAGTCGAACACGCTGCATGTAGGTGCCAGCGAAGCCAACCGGAGGGCAGTGTCCCCGGATGGATACCGGAGCGAAGGAACACCGAGCCTTAGCGAGGGCCGGACGCCGGGGCGAGCCTTTTTTTGCTTACTTTTTTTTGGCGTTTCCCTCCGTGTCAGGCTACCTGTCGCCCTTGTTGATTGACTCATTCATTCAAGAGGGCGAAGGTGTTTAGCAATGTCCAAGCGCTATGACGACGA